>DPKF01000184.1 GCA_003542655.1 Holosporales bacterium | reverse complement strand
AAATAAATAGTAAACCCTCCCCCAAAAAATAAACCGGCTTGCATACATGCAGCTTGCTGTATCATAAAAATAGAAAACACATTTATAAAAAATACTATGGACAAAACAAATACAGAAATGCTATAAATATATGGTATTGCCCAGATAGCTCAGTTGGTAGAGCAAGGGACTGAAAATCCCTGTGTCGCTGGTTCGATTCCTGCTCTGGGCACCATTTTTACGCATATTTTTATTTATTTACACATATATTTAAATAATTGTGTATTTACTTCTTTTCCAAAAATAAAGTTTTAGCTATACTATACTTATCTGTATACATTACACACCTTAAGGAATTTAAAAATGGCGCCTAATTCACAACATGACAAAACACAAAATACTGCAGCTAGCGCAGCCTTAAATGGTCCTAGAATCTCTGTAGTTGGTGTTGGTGGAGCAGGTGGAAATGCTATTAATAATATGATTCGTGCTAAATTAGAGGGCGTTGATTTTTTTGCAGCCAATACAGACTCACAAGCTTTAAGTAATTCCTTGGTAACCGCGGATAAAAGACTAACTTTAGGAATGAACATTACGCAAGGCCTTGGTGCTGGTTCAAAAGCAGAAGTGGGAAAAGCTTCAGCTGAAGAATCTATAGATGAAATGATCGCCTATCTTCAAGGCAGCAATATGGTGTTCATTACAGCCGGTATGGGCGGTGGAACGGGAACAGGTGCAGCCCCGGTTATTGCACGTGCAAGCCGTGAAAGCGGCATATTAACAGTAGGTGTTGTCTCAAAACCCTTCCATTTTGAAGGTTCTCATCGCATGCGCACGGCTGAAAAGGGTATTGAAGAACTACAAAAACATGTTGATACGCTTATTATCATTCCAAACCAAAACCTATTTAGAATTGCAAACGAAAAAACAACCTTCGCAGATGCCTTTAAAATGGCAGATGATGTTCTCTACTCTGGTGTTCGTGGTGTGACTGACCTTATGATTATGCCAGGCCTCATCAACCTTGATTTTGCAGATATTCGCTCTGTCATGGGTGAAATGGGTAAAGCCATGATGGGAACAGGCGAAGCAGAGGGTGATCGTCGCGCACTAGATGCCGCAGAAGCTGCAATATCAAATCCACTGCTTGATGATGTCTCTATGAAGGGTGCACGGGGTGTGTTGATCAATATAACCGGTGGCTATGACATGACTCTATATGAAGTTGATGAAGCGGCAAACCGTATTCGTGATGACATTGACTCCGACGCTAATATCATTTTTGGATCAACATTTGATGAAAAATTAAATGGTCGTATGCGTGTTTCTGTTGTTGCAACTGGAATAGGGGAAATCAAACAAACGGTATCCGTACCTCAAAGCTTCCCTATGCACCAAGATTCAACAGCACAAACGGATTCTTTTACATCAAAAGCACCTTCATTTAATCACTTCACTACACACAGAACAAACCAAGAGGATAATCTTTTTTCAGAACCAACTGCTCCAACTCATAATGGAACAGATGACAATAAAATTGAGGAGCAAATCTTAACAAAGTCAAACGTGCAAGAATCAGATTTGACGACAACTGAAAAAAATTCAGAGGAAAAAAGAACGGAATCATCTCTATTTAATACATTAAAAACACAAGAAAATTCTGATATAAATCAAAAAGAGAAAAAACCGTCCCTATTTGAAAGATTTACAGGATCACGTAATAAATCTGCAAGTCAAGCAAAAGATAGCGATACACAATTAGAAATATCCGAAAATAATGAAATGGATGAAAATACTGATTATTTAGATATACCATCTTTCTTAAGACGCAATAATTCTTAATCATTTATTAAACAATAATATTTTATCTTATAAATAGTAATGCATATTTCTTTTTAGGCCCCTATATGAGCAACATGTTTTTTGTCTTGAAATCATGGTTTAACAGAGAATTTATTGGGCAAGATGTATTTGGCAACAAGTACTATAGACATAAAAAAGATACTAAAAAAAGATGGGTATATTATAATGGGGATAATGATGCATCAAAAATACCGCCACAATGGCATGGATGGATGCACCATAATGCCCCCATCCCCCTAAGTGAAAATTTGGCACCCTATTATAAAAAAATGCACTACCCAAATTTAACAGGAACAGATTTTAAGCATACGGCAAAAAACACGACACTATCTCTAAAAAATCAAGCTGGATATACAGCTTGGAAACCCTAAGTTATGCCAGATAAAGCACCTGCTAAGCGTATTATTTATACCACTTGGTTTATCTTATCCTTGTTTTTTGCCTATCAGTATTTTATGCGTATTGGCCCAAGCATCATGATGCACGAACTACGCACAGCTTTTAATTTAAGCGCTGTTCAATTTGCATTAATTCCAGCAACTTTTGCCTATGTATATGGCGCAATGCAAATCCCTGTTGGGTTATTCCTTGATCATTTTGGCATAAAAAATACATCTATTTTTTCAATATTATCATGTTCACTTGGAACTGTTTTATTTTACAGTGCCAACAATATTGAACTTATTTATTTTTCTCGTGTTTTAATTGGCGCAGGCTCAGCTGCTTCCCTTATTTCTGCTCTAAAGCTCATTGGAGATTATTTTCCGCGTCGTTATCAAGGCTCTCTTATGGGGTTAACACTTGCAATTGGAACAGTTGGTGCTTTACTTGCAGGAAAACCACAAACTTATTTAATGCAACAAATGGGATGGCGAGAAGCAGGACTTTTCACCTCAATAGGCGGATTTTTATTATTATTTGCAGCTATTGTATTTATTCCGCCTCAAGAAAAAAGACAAAAAATAGACAATAACAATAATACAAAAAATACAATAATTCAGTCTTTAAAACGGGTTGTTAAATCACGCTCTATTTTAATATATTCACTTCTAGCATTTGGAATTTATGCGCCTTTCTCAGCAATTGCTGACACATGGGGGGTCGCTCTCCTTATGGAAAAACACAACATAATACGCAGTTGCGCAGCACAAGCTGTATCTTATACATTTATAGGTTTATGTATTGGAAGTTTCATTGTGCCTGCTTTTTTTGAGCGTATCAATCGTGCCAAATTAGGAATACAAATTTGTATTTTATTTATGGGAATTTGTATTACAATCTTGTGTTACGCCAACACATTATCCTACTTTATAATAAAGACCCTGTTTTTCTTTTTTGGTTTTTTTTCAGGTGCCGAAATACTTTGTTTCTCTGCCATTTCAAACGCAGCTTACCAAGGTACGCGCGGTCTTTCTCTTGGGTATACAAATACAATTAATATGATCGGAAGCGCCCTATTAATGCATTTGTTGGGTTTATTGCTTGATTATTTCTGGTCTGGTGGGGTTTCAGAAATCGGGCTCAAAGTATATACTGCCACAAATTATTTATACGCATTTTCCATCATACCTCTTGTGTATGCCATAGCCTTTATGCTCTCGTTAATATTAAAAAAAGTGAAGGAATAAAAAATGATCAAAAATGGAGTTACGCGAACAAGGATTGAAAAAGATTCTTTAGGCGACGTAAAAGTACCGGCCGATGCTTTTTGGGGTGCCCAAACGCAGCGCTCACTAGAAAATTTTGCAATTGGCATTGAAACTATGCCACAGCCGTTCATTTATGCATTTGCTCTTTTAAAAAAAATAGCAGCACAGACAAATCACGAACTTGGAAAAATTGAGACCGATATATCAAATGCCATCCAAGCTGTTTGTACAGATATACTAAACGGAGATCTTGATAATCAGTTCCCTTTAAAAATCTGGCAAACAGGTTCTGGAACGCAAACAAACATGAACCTAAACGAAGTCATAGCATACTGTGCAAATAAAAAATTAAATAATTTTTTTGGAAAAAAAACATGTGTTCATCCAAATGACCACGTAAATTACGGTCAGTCATCAAATGACTGTTTTCCAACAGCTATGAACATTGCAGCAGTCCTTCAAGTACAACAAGTTTTATTGCCTGCTTTAAACGAATTTTATAATGCATTAAAAAGTAAAGAATTACAGTTTCACAAAGACATTAAAGTTGGTCGAACACATTTACAAGATGCAACCCCCATAACACTCGGCCAAGAATTTTCTGCCTACGCTGAACAAATCAAGCTGGGTATGGAACGAATAGAGTCCGTTTTACCAAGACTATACAGACTAGCACAAGGGGCAACCGCCGTTGGAACTGGTCTTAATTGTGACAAAGACTTCCCTACCCTTTTTGCAAAAAAAATTGCAGAAGCGACCCTATATCCTTTTATTAGTGCGCCAAATAAATTTGAAGCCATTGCAACACATGATTCATTGGTAGAACTATCAGGCGCTTTAAATGTACTGGCATGCAGCTTTATGAAAATTGCAAATGACTTAAGGTTTTTAGCGTCAGGTCCGCGTTGCGGTTATGGAGAAATTAATTTTCCATCAAATGAACCTGGATCCTCTATTATGCCTGGCAAAGTAAATCCAACACAGGCTGAAGCCATGACAATGGTTGCAGCACAAATTATGGGAAATCATACAACAGTCACAATTGCAGGGTCAAATGGTCACTTTGAACTCAACACATTTAAACCAGTTATCATCTATAATATTTTACAATCTATTACCTTGCTATCTGATAGTGCCAATAGTTTTGTAAAAAATTGTCTCAATGGTATTACGGTTAATAAAAACGTTTTAAAAGATAACCTGGATAAATGCCTTATGTTGATTACCGCATTAAACCCTGTGATTGGTTATGATAAAGCCGCGAAAATTGCAAAATATGCTTATGAAAATAATATATCTTTAAAACAAGCAGTTCTTGATTTACAGATACTCACTGAAGAAGAGTTTGATCAATATGTAGATGTAACAAAAATGATTTAACTTATTTAACGATCCCTTAACAGTTTTAAATTAGTCTAAAAGGAGCATCACTATACCTTCGTGAAAAATGAAATTCCTTCTCTTCTTTATATGCTCACACGCAATCTTTTATGCAAGTGCGCCTCATGCAGATACGCCATACCAACATAACAACTCCATCAAAACGGAAATGGCATCCCTAGACAGCAGTAGCGATGATGAAGGTATGGGGGAACGACAAAATGCCGAAAGTCAATTTTTTGAAGAGTTCCCAGATGAAATTTCTACATGGCGCCAAATTATAGGGTTATTTATATTAATACTACATTATGTTTTTAATCAACTTATCGATGAGTATTCGATTTAAAAATATTTTAAAACAAATAATCTATCAAGCTGCCTGTTTTTTCATCGCATCAAGCATTGCATGCCCCAATTTTGCTGGTGACAGGGTGACCAGAACCCCGCATTTACGTAAATAATCAATTTTTTCTTGTGCAGAGTCACCTTTACCAGATGCGATCGCACCAGCGTGCCCCATCCGTTTTCCTTTAGGCGCTGTAACACCAGCAATAAAAGCTGCCGTTGGCTTATAATTTCCAATTTCTGTTTGATGCTGTATAAAATCACCAGCATCTTGTTCATCATTACCGCCAATTTCACCGATTATTAAAATTCCCTCTGTTATAGGGTCTTTATAAAAAAGTTCTAAACAATCAACAAAATTCAAACCGCGCACAGGATCACCGCCAATCCCCACGCACGTTGTTTGCCCCAAGCCTAAGGCTGTCGTTTGCGCAACAGCTTCATAAGTTAAGGTGCCAGAACGCGATATAATACCAATCTTGCCGACTTGATGAATGCTGGCGGGCATAATGCCAATTTTACATTCACCGGGGGTAATAATGCCTGGGCAATTCGGACCAATTAAAACGGTATCTGGGAAATTTTTAAGATTTTGTTTAATCTTAATCATATCTTGAACAGGAACACCTTCTGTTATGCACACAATTATTTTAATGCCGGCATGTGCCGCTTCCATAATGGCATCTGCTGCAAAAGGTGCTGGCACATAAATCATAGTTGCATCAGCGTCAGTTTTCTCCACCGCCTCAAAAACTGTATCAAATACAGGCAGTCCTAAATGTGTTTGACCACCCTTCCCTGGTGTTACCCCACCAACCACTTGCGTACCATAGGCAATGCATTGTTCAGAGTGAAATGTACCATGTTGCCCCGTAAAACCTTGGCAAATAAGTTTCGTATTTTTATGAACAAGAATAGACATAAAATTTAATCCTCTATAAGGTAAATACTTGGACTTGTTTGACAATTTCTTGGGATGCTTCATCTAAATTATTAATGGCTGTTATATTCAGCCCCGACTCACCCAAAATTTTTTGTCCTTCTAAGGAATTTGTTCCTTGTAACCGCACAACCAAAGGCACATGAATTTTTAAGGTTTTTGCTGCTGCAACAATACCATGTGCTATCACATCACATTTCATAATACCACCAAAAATATTGACCAAGATTCCTTTAACATCTTTGTCGGATAAGATAATTTTAAAGGCCGTTTCAACCTTTTCTTGTGAAGCACTTCCGCCAACATCTAAAAAATTTGCAGGCTCTGCCCCGCATAATTTAATAAGATCCATCGTTGCCATGGCAAGGCCCGCTCCATTTACCATACACCCAATCTGACCATCTAGCTTGATATAGCTTAAATTATGTTCTCTGGCCAGTGTTTCTAG
>DPKF01000061.1:14367-47467 GCA_003542655.1 Holosporales bacterium | reverse complement strand
GACAACTAGTCTGACATATAGGGATCACGATAGCTTAGTGAAAATCTAAACTTCATATATACGAACATCAAAATAATGGATGGAGATGAACAAAAACCTTTAAAATGATGTAAATGTGATGGTGATACGCCGGTCATTTGTTATTGAAAAATTAAAATAATTTCCTATTTTAGCACATTTTTCGAACTTGCATCATCAGATGCGACAGAACCATACGAAGTGGGCAGTAAGTCCTATAATATTGTATTAGCAGCAGCTAAAAAAACGTCTTAACTATAATAGTATAAAAAACTATACAGTTTTTGGTTTTCATATCAATTTGTTATATATACTTTTTAAAAATACTTTATAGCGTGCGTTATCACTTTTACAAAATGCCACTCTACCCTGTTTTATTTATGACCCCAACTCGGCATTAGAAAAAACGTGCAATCTTTTATGAGCCTTAACAGAATGCATCGTAAAATTTTAAAATTGTGTAAATTTGTTCAAAAAACACGATTTGTCACGTAAAATGTCTCTGTGATCCTTACTCATACTGAATTCTAATCCAGAATTGGGGTTATTAGATATAGAATTAGAAGAAAAATTTGTGCAAAACCCAAATATTATACGTCTCCTGTTCACGCAATACGCGCCACAAAAAATCTAGAGAATTTCATGACTATTTTAATCAAAAATAACCGTATCTAATAATTTATAAAGCTGTCCTGTTAAATAAAATGGGATAGAGAGTAATTTGTAATTAACCTGTTCTCCGTTCTCAACTATAACGTTAACCTCTGTCATACTTAATACATCATTATTAATGCGCACAGCAATTTTGCCTTTTTTCCTAAACATAAAACTGTGAAGAGATTTTAAACTTCCAGTACTGCCTGATTTTACTTCAATAGGTATAATTTTTTGATTAGATTCTATCAAATAATCAATCTCAGCACTTGATCCATTTTCATCACGTTGCCAATAATAAAGCATAGGCTCCAAAAAAAATGGGAATGTACATCGAAGCATTTGCCCAACAATTTGTTCAGAAATTGCACCTTGCATTTGATTTTTAATAAAAGGTGAAACAGATCCAAGTGCTCTGTTTGCCAAACCGACATCTAAAAATATTTGCTTGAAGGATTTATCTTGTATTTCAGATTCTAATGGCACACTATTGCCTAATGACCGGTTAACTTTATGCGCCAACCGTGCTTTATTAAATAAAGATAATATTTGTTTTGCTGTCACTGCTTGAATATTCTTATCTGCTTTAGAAAAAACAAATTTTTCACCTAACTGCGCAGGAATTGCCTTTAAAATAGAATCTAGTCTATGAATCTCGAGGCGCCCTTTATATTTAAAAAAATCATCCCTATACGTTGATAATAAATCTTGGTGAATTTTTATAACAGATTCATATGACTGCGTTTTAATATATGTATGAACGGCTTCCGGCATCCCCCCTATAAATGAATAAATTTGAAATTGCTCTGTTAATGTTTCATGAATCATAGAGTTGATTTCCATAGCTTGATCAACGCCACTCAGAAACTGCGACAACTTTTCTTTTTTATTGGCCATTAAAAATTCTTCAAAGGAAAGAGGCTCTAAATGTAAATACGTTATGCGGCCAACCGGCATGCTAAAGGCGTGGTCCTGAATAATAAATTCCAATAATGAACCTGCAACGATAACAGCAAGTTCAGGAAGTTCTTCATAAAACCAACGTAGTTTTGCTAAAAGTTCAGGTGCATCCTGAATTTCATCTAAAAACAAAAGGCTTTTGCTTGGGTCTATTGTTTTAGAAAAAAATAATTCTAGGTTTTGTATAATCGATTTTGGGTCATTACCATCGAAAAGCTTTTTAAGATTTGGATCTCTTTCAAAGTTAATCTCAATTAACTGTTTTTTTGTATTTTTAGCAACTGATCGTGCTAACCACGTTTTCCCTACTTGGCGTGCACCACGCACAACTAACGGTTTTCTATTTTGATCTACAATCCATTCTTTTTCCAGGTAAACTTGGGCTTTTCTAAACATGCATCACTATAAAACGAATATATATAACAAGTAGAGTATTATAAAACAATGAACAAGTAAAGAAAACAGGTGGCTTTTTTCTTAAGCATGTTATTAAATCACTTTGATAGTCCTTAAAAAATAAAATACGCAACTAACTTACGAAATGAGCATCTATTTTTTTATGAAAATAGAGCACTTACGTCATCCTGCGTAATTTTTGATGATGGTTTTTTATTATCTGTATCAAATATTGCCTGAGCCACTGCAGCCTTTTTGGCCTGAAATTCAAGTATTTTTTCTTCAAGTGTATTATTTGCAATAAATTTGTACACAAAAATATGTTTATTTTGTCCAATTCTATGGGCTCTATCCGTTGCCTGATTTTCAACTGCCGGATTCCACCATGGGTCATAGTGAATAACCGTATCTGCAGCAGTCAGGTTAAGACCAACGCCCCCCGCCTTTAAGCTGATTAGAAAAATCGGTGTTTTTCCTTTTTGAAAGTCTTCAACAGGCTGTTTACGATTTTTTGTATTACCCCTCAATTGAACATAGGGAATGTTCATCTTATTTAATTCAACCTCTATTAAATCAAGCATACTTGTAAACTGTGAAAAGATAAGAATTTTTCGTCCCTCCTCAACCATATCGCACACCATTTCAGTGAGCATAGTGAGCTTAGATGATTCTGTCACTTGATGTCCTGTTTTTAATAAACGTGGATCGCAGCATACCTGCCGTAATTTTAAAAGAGCATCTAAAATAATAATTTGGCTTTTATTGATTCCCTTTTGTGCAATTTCATTTTGAACTTTTTTATGCATGGCAAGGCGAACAGTTTCATACAAATCACGCTGCGGGTCTGACAATTCACATCTTTGAATAATTTCTGTTTTTTCTGGCAAATCAATATCAACTTGTGATTTTAAGCGCCTCAGCATAAACGGCTTAATGCGTGTTGCTAGTGCTTTTTTTACAGATGCATCATCTTTCTTTTCAATTTTATTTCTGAATTCAGTCTTAAAATAACGATCAGATCCTAAAAATCCTGGAATTAGAAAATTAAACAACGACCATAGTTCACCTAAATGGTTTTCAAGGGGCGTTCCCGTTAAGCACAATCTATGGTCTGATTTTAATTGTGGTAAAAGTTTTGCAACCTGCGTATTTTTATTTTTAATATTTTGCGCTTCATCCAAAATAATAAAAGAATACGTTATTTTTTCTAAGTGAACAAAATCTCTTGTAACAAGTGCGTATGTTGTCATCAAAATATCGTACTCATTTAAAGCTTCAAAATTCCTATTCGAACCGTGAAGTATTTTAACAGATAAGCTTGGCGCAAACCGGGTCATTTCAGATTCCCAGTTCGCAACAAGGCTTGTTGGCATAATAAGGAGGACAGGTTGTTTTAGCCGTCCCTCATTTTTCTCAACCAAAAGATGCGCTAAGGTTTGGATTGTTTTTCCAAGGCCCATGTCATCTGCTAAAATACCGCATAAATTATATGACCTTAAAAATTGAAACCAGTTTAGCCCTTCTTTTTGATAAGGGCGTAGATCAGCTTTCAATTCTTTTGGTGAGCTAACTTTTGTAATTCTTTTAAAATTTTTCAGCTTCTTTGCAAAATCTAATAAAACTTCTTCACCAGACCAGTTTGCATCCTTAAAACCCGTTTTCTTAAATTCATCAAGCTGAATGGCATCAAGACGGCTAATTTTTATTTTACTTTTATCTTTTGTATCACCACCAGCTTTCACAATAGATCTTAAAAAACCCAAAATTGTGTTGACGCGATCTGCTTTTAAAAAAATGTCGCGCTCCCCTTGAATTGCAATTTTAACATCTTGATGTGGCGGCACACGAAAATCGGAACCATTTGCATGAAGAAGTTTTAATAAAATGGGTAAAAGATTTATTTTTTCATTATTAATATTAACGCCAATTTCAGTGTCAAACCAATCGATGCCGGAACTTTCTATGTCTAAGAACCAATCATCTTCAACAGCGGGAGAGTATGGGAAAGTATCATCAAAATTAATATGAATGCCCTTATTTTTAAAAACGGGGATATCATTCGTTAAAAAATCAGTCCAGCACTGATCAAGGTCTTTTTTGTGTGATCTTTTAAATTGAGGAACAAAAAAACGCGTTATTCTTCCTTGCCCCCAATAACTATTAATAGAAAGAATATGCATTTTTTTAAGAATCATTTCTTTAATTATTTTTTCTTCATAGTCAAAATCCCGCTCAATGCGAATAATATTGCCATCTTTAACATAATCAATTTTTTTTGCTTTATCATTGTGTTTGCACTCTCTCGATCCATATAAAAAACTGAGATCACCAACAGGATATGATTCATAATCCTCGACAACTGATCGTAGGGTTAGAATTGGAGACGGTTCAATTTTTTGTAAAACAATGTTTTTGGGTGGTATTAATATAGGCGCTTTCGTTTTGACAAGTTTTTCTGATATATACTTTGTTTGTTCAGGTGTCACAGGTGGTAAGTTTAACAAATTAATAAGTGTCTTTTGTTCCATTTCTGTTGCAATTTCATGGAACGTTCCCTGCACCTCATTAAAGAGAATGGGTATTGGTTTTTTAATTAAAATATAAGGTAAATCAATATTTTTTTCTTTAAATGAATAGGAATTACTTATCTCATCATATATCCAATCAAATTGAACGGGGACAGATTTTTCTGAAAAAGAAATTTTAAGCTGTGTATTTCTCCCTAAAAAGACATAGCCATTTTTGATAAGCTCTGTCAAAAATAAAAAATCTACAGATGTTTTTATAGGAAAGTATTCAACTGCACCAAACTTTGATCCACTATATGCCGTAAACCTATTGATTTGATTAACATAATCACGAATATCTTCATTGAAAGTAGACCTACACATTTTGGCCCCGCCCCAACCACCTTTTTGAAGGGGCTTTAAAGTCATCGCACCCAGATAAAAAGACTGCTCATGAAAACATAACGAGAAAACATCTAACGATTTACAATTAGAGGCAACGTCTAGTATCGACTTATTCTTGTCACCGGCTATTTTATCAATAAGATCGATGATCCTCTGTCCCGGAACCTTAAACTGAATTTCTGTTATGGTTTCATTTTCCATAATGCTTATTTCCTATTTTTTAAATCTAGGGATATACATGTTACACAAACCCTATATACAGTTGCATTTATTGCCTATTTTATCGTATTTTTTATGTCACAACCATCAGTTCTTTCCAGTTTGTTGTAAAAGCTTGGCTTTTATGATCAGAGGCGGCCTTCCACGCGGATTGATCTAGCCCTTCTGATAATAAGCGAAGCGCCCCTTTGCCAAACTTATTATTAACAGCGTCCATTGCTTTTAAAGATTTTTCTTGGTGTTTGTTTCTAGCCTTTGTATTTGCATTCATTTTGTCACAGAATAAGCTTTTAGTTTGCGGCAAGTCTTCTGGTTGCAAGTTATAGCAGGTAATCCCAACCGCTTTATAAGGTGTGTTTGCTTTAAACAAATTTTTTGCGGCAAGAACAGCAGCCTTTACGATTGTAAAGGTATTATTGGTAAAAGTTGAAAGTGTTATTTCTTTTGATATAAGGTCGCCTTGGGGTTTGTCTGTCTTAACTTTTAAAAATATAGAAAAAGCATTTGTGCATTGTTTTTGTTCCCTAAGTTTTTGACATAATGATGCTGTAAATGTTGATAAAGCTTGCTCAATAAGATCAAACGCATAAACTTTCTGACTGAAACTTTTAGATACACGCATGGATTTTTTAGAATCTCGCACCTCATCAAAAGAAAGACATGATATGCCGTTTAGTTCGCGCACAATGCGTTCTGTCACAACAGAAAAACGCTGTCTTATGCTACGTGGGTCTGCGGTTTTTAAATCATAGGCCGTATAAAAACCCCACCCTCTTAAGCTTAAAGCCGTTTGCTTTCCAATGCCCCATATTTTATCAACGGTGAGTGATTTTAAAACGTCATCAATGATGTCGTTTTGTAAAAGCTCAACCACACCAGAGGCTGATTTTTTAGCTAAGCTATTAGCTATTTTTGTAAGCGTCTTTGTTGTTGCAATACCAAAACTCATGGGCACACCAAGACCTTGACTAACTTTTTGACGCATGTCTAATGCCGCTGCATAAGGATTTTGAATACCTGAAAAGTCTAAAAAAGCCTCGTCCACAGAATAAACCTCCATGTGTGGATTCATAAATTTTAAAAACGCCATAATGCGACGCGACATATCTGAATAAAGCGCAAAATTGGATGAAAAAATATGTATGTTATGGTCTTTAATAAGCTGTTTAATTTTAAAATGCGGCGCGCTCATTTCAATGCCCAAATCCTTAACCTCATTAGACCGTGCTATAACACAGCCATCATTGCTGGATAAAACAAGCACAGGTTTATTGTTTAAATGCGGTTGAAAAACACGTTCAATAGAAACGAAACAATTGTTTACATCAGCAAGGGCAAATATTTTATCACGCATTTTCAATCATCTTAAGAAGATACCTTATGAATAATATAGGTCACAACACCCCATACTGAAAAATCAGTATCTTCTGTTATAGAGTATAGATTTTGTCCTCCGTTTGATGATAAAAATACCTGATCCTTTTCTTTTATAAACCGCCTTACAAGTTGCTCTCCATCAAGAATAGCAATGATTATATCATTGTGTTTTGGTGTTAAACTTTTATCAACAATTAAAATGTCTTCTTTATTAATGTTGGCACACATCATGGCATCACTTTGTACGCGCACAAAAAATGTTGTAATGGGGTGCGGCATAAGCAGTTTATTCAAGTCTAGCGCTTGCTGACTTTCCTCACCTGTTTTTGTCACAAAACTGGATGATAATATACTTTGAAATAGCGGCATATTTTGATCAGACATAGTTTGTGTTCTCTATCTTTTAATAAGATGCATAATCAATTGAATGATTGTTTCTTTTTCACTGGGATGGCTTCGCGCTACAAGTAATGCAAGAGCAACCAACGTTTCATTTGCAATTTTGGTCACTTCATAAAAACAACGTGATAAATAAATTAGAAAAATAAAACTGCCAATACGTTTATTACCATCAAAGAAAATATGATTTTTAACAAAGAAATACAAAACGTGTGCGGCACGTTCTTCTAAAGATTGATAAAGAGGAACACCATCAAATGTTTGGTGAACCGAATCAAAAACCGAATCGACATCAACGTCAGATCTTAAATTACCAAACAACTCGGTTGCTTCTCCCTTTTTAATAAGTTCAACCTTAAATTGATCAATATCGTCCTTAACTTTTTTCAAATCAAATTCTGTAATGGTATCTACATTTTCTATAGAGGCTAATTTATTTTCATCAAAACTAAGCAGTATTGACCAAGACTTTGCATAAGACTCAATAATAGAAAGTGCGTTGCTTCCAAAATCATTTTTTTGATCACCATCACTTAAAATTGATTTAATAAGTGCAATACTCTGGTTTAATGTCTTCAGACCGGTTTTTGATAGCTGTGCGTGATTAAGCGCAAATCCATCTAATATATACTTCTTTAAAATGTTATTAGACCAGCGTCTAAAGTCACTTCCACGTTTAGAGTTCACGCGATAGCCAACTGATAAAACAACATCAATATTAAAGTATTCTACTTGATATTGTTTGCCATCTGCTGCAGTTGTTGCAAAATATGCAACAACTTCTTGTTTTAATAATTCAGCACCATCAAAAATCTTCTTAATGTGCCTAGAAATAACAGACTTATCTCGTCCAAACAACTCACTCATTTGTTTTAAGCTAAGCCAAACTGTTTCTTTATCAAGAGGAACATTTAAAGAAACGTCACCATCTGATGATGTAAATAACGTAATATCTGTATTTTTAGTCATTTATTGATTCCTCTTTTTTAACCATAGAAAGTTCAGGCGGTGTAGGCGCAATATTTCTTTTCTTAAGGTACGTTGTTAAGGAAATATGATTAGTATACTCCAACACATTTGCAATTTTGCGCTTAGATAAACCATAGCCTAAAAGCTCTTTAATTGTATCAACGTCTTTATCAAACCTGCTTTTTTGAATGGTGCCCTTTTGTTTTCCTAAAATCATACCATGCCTTTTTTTAGATGCTAACGCCTCTTTTTTTCTATGGCTCATTAGATCACGCTCCAGCGCAGAAAATAAAAAAAACAATGTACGAATAATTTTTGAATTCATATCTTGTTGGCTAATATCTAGATTTTGCTTAACTATGATCACTCTAATATTTTTTTGGCCAGCTAATTTACTAAAGTTAAGGCATATACAAAATAACAACCACCCTACCCTATTTTATTTATGGCTTATAATGCTTGCCCATTAACACATCCACCGCTAATTCAACATCCGTCTTTTCTATAATTTTATCTATTGTATGTTCCTGAAAATGATCTGCTAAAAACAATATTTGATCACATGCTTTATCTAACATGTGTATATCACCATCAACTTGCTTCATAGTCTGCCGATCTGTGTAACTAAGATCACCCTGCAATGTGCTTCGGCTTGTTATCATCAAATGTTTAACCATTTGTTTTTCTTGGCGGTACACCTCTATCAAACGCTGCACTGTTTTATTATCCAAAATATGTGGTCTACCCTTGCATTTTTCTAAATTAGAAATCTGTTTTTGTGCCTGGGCTAACTTTTCATCAACAACAAATTTAAAACTGTCTACCTTATACATGTTTTCACCATATTCATTATGAACGCTTGTAGTGTAGCACACACAAATTTTTAATGTTAAAAAACACCCACACCCAGCTCTTGCAAGAAGATTTAGACAAAAAATCAACCTTTAATTTTCTCTTCAATCATTTTTTCTATGCACTCAGACATATTAAAGTTATTTTGAATACACCATACTTGAAAGTTTTGCTTTAATTGCTTAGAAATTTTAATATTAAGTTGATCTTTAATTACTAGATTTTTTTTTGTATCTTGCTTACTATCCATAAAATCAGATTCCTTCTGAACGCTAATTAAATCTGAAGTGAGTTGAAATTTTGGCTTTTTTACTACCATTTAAATCACCATCTTCTTTTTATTATTTGAATTTTTTTTAAATAGCATATTACTGACAAAAGACCATACTTCTTGAATTTCTACTTCTGCAGATTTATCAAGTAAAACAGCAGAATCCCCCTGCCCCATTGCATTTGCATATGAAATTCTGTTAGAAATAACAGATGGCGCTAAAGGACCAAATTGAGACAAAACCGAAGCAGCCTGTAATGTAGACTTTGCTCTGTTGATACCCTGTGTAATTACAAAACAGAATTTTTTATTATTATCTTCAACCATGCTAATAGTGCGTCCAATTGCCGTTAGATCTGGCGCTGTTGGCTTAGTTGGAATTAATATTAAATCTGCAACCTCTATACCAACAACCGCATTCATACTTGCGTCTCCTGGTGTATCAACAATACATAAATCTAGATTATTAGTCTCCAAATCATGGATAGTAGTACGTAAGTCACTAGCCACTACATCTATAAGAAATGGGTTTTCTTCTTCTCTTTTATTCCACCAATTTTCAAGTGTTTTTTGTGGATCCATATCTATAAGGATAACACGCATTCCTGCTCGTGTCGCTTCAAGAGCTAAATGTGCAGCGCATGTTGACTTCCCTGCCCCACCCTTCCTGTTTGCAACGGTTAAAACCTTCATAACGTCCGATAAAAAATAATCATCAACATTACAGTATCACTAAACGGCACACATAACAACCCCTATAGACACAAAAAAGCACAATACATCACATGTAGTGCTTTTTAATTTCTGCACATAAATTACACAACTGTATACTCAGCAGACCTAAAGTTACTATCTTGTCGCAAAAAAACAAAATGTTACAGAATTTTTCCTTAAGACCTGCCAACTGCTGTGAATTATCGGTCTTCCCTCTTCTTATCCATCTGGGCTGCAAGTCACCCAATTCTCCTATGCAAGCTAGATAGAAAACTACATAACTAGGTATATCTTTTAAAAGAAAACTATACAACTAAAGCATAGTCATATATACAAAAAGAAAAATATAAAGTTAGAAAGCTATTTTACTACATAAATAGCAAGATAGATAGCTAGACACCTAACGATATAGCCAACTATCAAACTAAAAAACCATCTTAATAGTTAGGTATACAAGTATGGAAGTAGCCAACTAGAAAAATAGAAAACTGTTAAGCTATAAAGATATTAAACTAGACACCTAACTGTATATCTAACTATTAAACTAAAAAACTATCTTTATAGTTAGATATACAAGCATGGAAGCAACCAACTAGAAAAATAGAAAACTATTAAGCTATAAAGATATTAAACTAGACACCTGACTGTATATCTAACTATTAAACTAAAAAACTATCTTTATAGTTAGGTATACAAGTATGGAAGCAGCCAACTAGAAGCATAGAAAACTATTAAGCTATAAAGATATTAAACTTGACACCTAACTATATATCTAACTATTAAAATAAAAAACTATCTTTATAGTTAGGTATACAGCTATGTCATTAGTTAACTAAGAACATAGACAACTATCAAGGTAGCTATGCAGATATATATAAAACTACACAAATAGGCACCCCAAAAAACACCTGTTGACACACACAAAAACATCAGCTAAATTTGTAATATATTATTAATGATTTTTAGGAAATGACCAAATCAACCAGAATAAATCTTGCAATACCAGTTGAAGTCGCAATACAAATAGAAAAAGATTGCGAAAAACGAGGAATTGCAAAAACACAATACATAAAAGAAGCAATTAATGAAAGAATTAAAAATGGATTTAACAATAAAACAGAAGAAACAACTAATCTGCTACATCAAGAATTAAAAGATATAAAAAATATAATGAGCTTAATCTTGAGCAAATTAGAAAAAGTCGAATAAGGGGCTGCAACCCCTTTTCGACAAAACACGCAGCGCGCATTTACTTTAGACATACCCAGAATACTTTATTGTTTTGGAAAAGTCAATGTTGCTGCAACTAAATAGGAAAATAGTATGCAGAATCACACCCTAATTGCCCAGGCGCACCTTATCGATGAATTTGGTCGAACCGGTGCTCAATTTATAAATCAAATTCACTACTGGATTAAAAAAAAGAACGTTGGCGTTATCCATGATGACAAAAAATGGATATATAATACGGCTGAAGAATGGGCCAAACAGCTACGCGTTTCCTCCAGAACAATCCGTAATTATATAAAGCTGCTCCTAAACAAAAAAATAATTGAAATTGACAAACTGAGTAAACATAAATCAAATCGCACAAATTATATAACCCTAAATTATAAAGCCTTAGAAGGCTTTAACTCTCAAAAAAAAGAGGAAAAAACTTCCCAATCATTAGGAAAAAAAAGCCTAATGGTTATACAGGAAAATACAAACAAAGATTTAAATAATAAATCAGATTCAGATAAAATAATTCATCATTCATTAAAGAAAAAACAAGCCGCACAAGTCTCAGATAAAAATATAAAAATTAATGGGGCAGGGGAAAGTCCTACAATACACGAAGTTATTAACAGCGAATTTTATAATGAACCAGATCAAATCCCTGTTAAAAATACGACCGTTCAAGACATGCTTGCTTTTTGGAATAAGACTTTTCCAACTTCATCAATGAAGATGAACAAGGATTTAGCCCCATTGCTTTTGTCAGCCTTTAAACAAAAATGCGATCACGATATGAAGCGATGGGAAAACTATCTTTACCGTCTTAAAAGCAGCAACTACATTACGTCCGAGGCATTTAACCTCTCCTTAAATTGGGCGCTTAAGTTTAATACCATGGATCGCATTTTTAAGGGTGAGCTTGGCGTCAAAGATATTCCTGTGCAACTCGATATAAAAACGGAGGAGAGTAGGGCACATGAGCATATTCAGGGGTGTGTTCAATTTGAAACAGATGCGTGTTGTCAGATACGGTTACTGGTTTTGCAAAAACTTGGTGCGCACGTTTACAATGCCTGGTTTACAAAGGTTATATTTGTGCAAAGGGACAGAGAATTTAAAATAAAAGCGGATAATAAATTTGTTGAGGATTATATATTGCAGCACTTCGGTCATTTGTTTTTAGAGTAGGGCAGGGCTGACTTTTTTGTGTATTTTGTCGACTTTTTTTTCAAAATCGTTCAAGAAATTGCACTTCTTTCATGGCCTCGTCATCTTCGAGCCATTTGTTTTTCTGAGTTAAAAAATAATGTTGAATTTTTGGTATATCCGGATGAACTTCTACCTGCGGTATGTCAAAACGAATACCAGTAAAGGGAATGTTATTTATTTTACAAAATTGTTTTATATCATCTAAATGTTCACTTCTGTCGTCTATCATGACAATATGTGGACAGGTAGAAATTGCCAGATGATTTCGTAGAGCTTCACTTTTTTTACATTTGCCTGTAAAAACGATACCCTTAAAAAGGGTTGAACCGTTTTGTTTTTCTAGTGCTGATGAGTCGCTCGTGAAAAACAAGCCTAAAGATGCCAGTTCATTATAACGCCATATTTCTGTTGATTGAATATGACCAACTTTTCCGGTGTCCATTTTTGTCAAAGCGTATACATGAAAATGCTTTTTTAACCCATTTATGATATCAGGCCACCCTAAGTCTGTTAATTTAATTTTTCTGCTTAAGCGCCATGTACTGATAATTTCTTCATAATTTGAGTACTTATCTTTAGATGATTTTATTTTATCTATCATATTTTTGTATGGGGACGCAAAAGTTCTTGAAATTGGTGTAATGAGTGTGTCGTCAATATCAAATAAGATAAGGGTATTTTTAGATAGGTTCTCCACATATGGTAGAAGCTCTGCAGATTGACGAATGGTTGTGTAGGATTGCAATGTCTTATTTTTAATTGTGATGATTATGGGTATAAGCATAGTACAAAGAACGGCTATTAGAAAACTGTTTTTTTTAAGAAGGAACATAAAATTTTATTAAAATTGAAAAAATTGATTTGACTGACTTATGGAGGTAATATAGCACTAAATCAATTTTTTAAGTACTTTTTAATGATCAATATCTTAAAAAATAAGCTGTTAAATCTTTTTCGTGTTCAATATGTAAAAATCTTGTTTTTTTCTCTTCTTCTCATTATTTTTGTTTTTTCTGCTTTAATTTATAAGAAGGCAGTTGATGATGCTGACTTTAAGAAGAGGGATGCTTTTTTTGTTACCAACTATGTTGGTCTGTTTTTTTCCGACCTTGAAAAAACAATTTCTTTAGTAGGTGATAATATTCGGTTCTTTGGTAGTGACAATTTGCATATTGAAAAAATATTAAATACTTTTTCAAAATCGGAGCTTTCCTATTTCTTAGGCTCTTATGTGAGCTGGGCTGATGCTAATGGTAATATAATAGTTAGCGGAAAAAAGGGTATTTTATCCAGAAATGAACTGAAAAATTTATCTGATAGACCTTGTTTTGCCCTATCGAAAAAAGCGGATCAACTCTTACGGTTTTCTGGGGTTACAAAAAATATGTTTAGTAGTAGACAGGTTTTGCCGACAAATATGATGGTTTGTAATGAAAAAAAGGAACCGCTGGGTTTTATTGTTTTTGGTTTGAATCTAGATAGTTTAATAAATCATTTAAGACAGTTTATGGCCGCAGACAGTATTTTAAAGATTAATTTTCATAGAGATGGTCTATTAATAAAGATCTCACTATTGGACTATGAAATTGAACAAAAGCAGCCTGATAGTGATAAATTTATATCTATCGCTTACGAAAAAAGCTATTCATCAATAATAAAATTTATAGTGTTAGATTATTTTTTATACTTTTTTCTTCTTATTCTTTTTCTTTATTTTATCTATATAAACAACAAAATCATAAAAAAAAGTATATTAGATCCATTTTTTTCAATTATTGGAACACAAGAAAAACACCATTGTGCATCGATTACACATATTCACGATAGTATACAGATTGCGCAGAACATTATTAAGTCGTATAGTCAAACGATTAACTTTTACTCGGAAACAAAAAAATCATATAAGGCAATTATTCGATTTGGAGAGCGTACATATTCAAATTTTTATAAGAATTTTGACATTGTGCGTACAGTTATACACGCAAAACTTCAAAAAAGTATGTTTCAAAAAGATAAAGAGATTGTCGATATTATTAAATTAATTGATAATTTTGATCGTGAGATGTTCACGCATTCTGTAAAAGAATTTTCACTATATGAGCTTATTGTAGAGGGTGTTGAAATGTTTTATGAAAAAGCTCAAAAAGAAGGCATTAAAATGAGTGTTTTTAATGATAAGCATATAGAGCATAAAGTTTTTGTTGGATCAGATTTAAAATATTTACATATTTTTAAGTCCATCATGAATGTTGCATTAAATATGATAATGAGCAATGGCACAATTAGTGTAAATGTTGTTTATTCCGGCGTTAACAAGGCTATTGTTTTCGTGTCTATATCTGGAAAGCTTCTGCAAGAAGATTTTCATTTGCAGCATATTGATATAAGCGTAGATAAAGCATTATGCCATTATAGTTGTGTGGATGAGATTATTGATATGGCTAAAGATTTTGGTATTCCAGTTTTTTGTGAGTCACAAAAAAATGAAGAACGTATTTTTCGTATTCTTGTTGAAGATTGTATCAAGAACGATAACAAATGTGATCAAAAAAGTAACGTCATACAATTATTTTAGATATTAATTTAGACGTTTATTTGTTTGATGCTCCAGGCTACAAAGTCATCATCAATACGTTTGTTTTTATGCTCAAGTGAGTAGAGGTAAGCTGATTCTACAATTGGCATCACCTGGTTATAGCAAAGCTTATACTGATTTTCTTCTAAAATTTTAGATACAGACTCTACAGCAGATTGAAAGAGATTTTTATCCCATTCATGCAATGGACTTGATGACGTTTTTTCAATTGCATTTTTTGTTAATTTTTCCTCAGATAGCATGTCCGCTAAGTTTATTTTTAGATATTGTGTAACCTTTATAATGACATCAAATCTTGGTTCTAATACGCGCCCTTTAAGAAAATTTCTAAGCGAAGCAAGAGGAATACCTACCTCTCTTTCCACTTCTGTTGCAGTGAGTGATTTATGATTTAAAGCTTCTTGAATTTTTTCTTTAACGATACTGTTCATTAATTTATGTACTATTAGTAATTTTTTTCTATTTTATCATATTATAAAACAAGAACGAATATGAAGTTATTTTTATAACGTGTAAAAATATACACTTTATTGTAAAAATATATTTACATATTTTTGAGTTAATGTTAATTTTTAAACATAGAAGTATTTTAACATAACTTTAGAGGGAACATACATGCCTTATATAATAAACAAAACATGTTTTCACTTTCATAACACACATAATCAAATTTTAAAAAAAGCAGCACTTATAACAGCTTTATATTTGTTGATGCCGGAAAGTACTGAGGCATTAACAGATGGAACAGCAGGAGCACAAGCAATAGGTATTCATACAATTGATACCCTATGGAATCAAGTTAGTCCTTATTTAGCGGGGGCTTTTTCTGTTGGTGGTATTTTGTATAGTGCCATTAACATTAGAAAAGTTATTCTTGGCGATTACCGGGCAGCAGCGCCTGCAGCCATCTCTGCTATTTTGGGCGGTATTGGTATAAACGGTGTTTTTGGCGCCAATGCACTTTCTGTTTTGCTACCATAAAGATTTTCGAGTCCGGGATAGACAAAGGATAATTTTATGAAACCATCTGATACTAGTATTTTAAACTATTTGGATATGCCGCCACGCATTTTACTGTGGCCTATATCTGAGGTTTCTATGGTGTGTCTTCCAGCTTTGATGTTGATGGTTTTTGGGGCAGTGTTGTGGGGGCTTGTTTTGAGTGCGATGACCATCGTTGGGATGCGGTTTTTTAAACGATCCTTTGGTGAAGGCTATTTACATGGTGTGATGTATTGGTACCTACCAACATCAAAAGAGCAGTTTTTGGTAACGCCACCGTCTTATATACGCGAATTTATTAATTGAGGAGCTGGATATGGAGCTTGATTTTACGATAAATAGGTATTTAAAAGTTCTCTCCAACCGTAATTTTCTTGGTAAAATTTTAGCAGGATCCTTTTTGCTGAATGTCATGCAAATGGTCCACTTAATGTCGCGGGACGATAAAGTTATCCTGGTGCCGCCAACGCTGTCGCAAGATGTTTGGGTGATGGGCGGGTCTTCCTCAAAAAGCTATATAGAAGAATGGGCGCTGTACTTAAGTTCTGAACTTTTAAATATGACGCCAGAGACCGCTTCTTTTCATCACAGCTCAGTGCTGCGCTATGTTCATCCAAAAACCTCAGCAATAGTTAAAAAACAGTTTGAAGCCGACTTAAAGCACTTAAAAGACAATACGATTTCCACTTTATTTAAACCGAAGAAAGTTGAGGTTACCCAGCAAGGCGCTAAAGGGACGGCATTCGTTTCAGGGACACTGTCAACATTTGTTGGGTCTAAACTGATTGAATCCGATGATAAACAATACAAACTTGATTTTGAAACATCTAAATATGCGCCTCAGCTTAGTCTGATTGGTTTTGAACCTTTGGCGCCACCTGGAGAAAATGAGGCTGCATTTACAAAAGATTCGTCTTAAGCCATAAAAAGGGGAGGGTTTTATGCCCCTTGGTGATGGCCTGTAAAATAATAGCTTTAACCCATAAAAAACCACTACTTTATTTAAAAAATCATTCATTATTTGACCTTTTAAAAAGGAGACGATTCATGACAACACCATCACTGTATTTAAAAACAGGTGTGATTTTCACCGTATTATTCACATCACTTTACGCACAAAAACAAGTGCTTATCATGAATGATGACAAAGTCTTAAAGGCAACTGCCTCTAAAGAAGGGATTACACGCATTTCCCTTCAAGGGGACCGCATTCTTGATGTGATGGGTTTTCACCAAGATGTTGAGTATGAAAAAGATGAAGGCAAAGGCATCCTTTTTATTAAAGGTTTAAAAGAAAAACAAAATCTTGTGATGAATACAGAAAACGGGTTGTTTCAAGAACTTGAACTGATACCATCCGATAAATCCTCTGCACAAATTCTGTTAAAGGTAGATGAATCAAATCCTATTCAGCAAAGTGGGGCAGCCCGTTTTCAAGAAGAACCCCATAACCCCTTGTACCAGAGCCAGCGTTTATCTTTACAAAATGATGACGAACAAACGAAAAGTATGCCCCATCATCAAACACCCCTTCACCTGATTAAACGTCTCTATAACGGGGGTGGTGTTGTTTTGGAAGAGGCGGCTCATCAGATTAACAGGCCAATACTCAAAAACATAAAATTTACGTATCAAAAATCTGGAACAGATGCTGGATTTATGGCCCATCAGTTTACCCTTCAAAATACAGGTCCCCAGCCAATGCCCATATCTGAATCGTATTTTTCTGCTTGCAGCGGCAAATTTCCCCTTGTTGCTTTGGCGTTAAAAGATACCGTTTTGTTACCAAAGCAAAAAACATACCTTTATGTGGTGGTTAAAAATGGATAAGAAAAAACAAGGAGCAAGTGCCGTCTCTCACTACAAAGCGCAATTTAAAAACTGGTTAGCGGATGAAGACAGCGAGATGGTTAAAAAGCGTCAAAATATTTTCTTCTTTGGTGGGCTTTCTATTTTAATTATCGGGATGCTTGCTGTGATGACGATGCGCTCTTCTTTAGGAAGTACACCCTCTTCTTTAAGGGAAGAGCCTGTTACAAAACGGACGATTGAAACGGCACGTTCCAGTGTTGATCAGAAAAAAGTATGGGTGGAACGTTTAGAATCTGAAATGGATTTAATCAAGAAGAAAAACGAACAGTTAGAAACTTTGGTTGAGGCTATGGCTAAAAATCAGTTGGGGACAACTATGAACGGGGGGATGCAACAAGGGAATTTTCAAAGTCATCAAAATGCTTTAGAAATGAAGGATTCAGGCGTTCAACCCGTATCTAGCAATCATCTTCAAACATTAAATGCCACTCATTTGAGTAAAGGAGTGAACACGTTTCAAGAAAGGGATGGTTTGGAACCTGGATATTCAGATGATGCGTTGATCGTGAACCAGAGGGCAACTCAACAACAGGAAAATAAAAAAACCATGACGGTTTCTTTTAAGTTAGAAGACCTTGATCATCAAAAACCTAAGAAATCAGTGGATCATTATGTACCCGCTGGAACCTTTGTAAAAGCACGGTTAACATCGGGTGTTGTGGCCTCAACTGCTGTTGGGGCGTCCGCTAGTCCGCAGCCCCTTCATATGGAAATGACGCATTTTGGAAACATGCCACGGGGCTTTAAAACAGATGTAAAACGCTGTTTCCTCATCGGTTCTGCTTACGGCGATCTTGCCTCAGAGCGTGTTTTTATGCGGTTAGAAACGCTTTCGTGTATTGAACGGAAAACAGGCGAGATCATGGAACTTAAGGTAGACGGCTATGTCAGCGGCGAAGATGGGGCAAATGGGATGCGCGGCATTATTGTTGATAAATCAGGCCCTGCTATGCGTAACGCTTTTGTTGGCGGTTTTTTAAGTGGTGTTGGCGGCTTTTTATCCGACGCAAATAAAGGTACCAGTCAGATTTCACCTATGGGAATCACCACTCAAGAAGCCTTAAAAGCAGCTGACATTTTAAAAGGAGGCGCTGGAAAAGGTGTGGGGAATGCTATGGAAAAAATGGCTGATTTTTATATAAAGCGCGCTGAACAATTACAACCCGTCATTGAAATTGAACCAGGACGGAGCGTTGATGTTGTCTTTAAAGCCGGTTTTGATATGAATCAAACTTTATATAGGCATTCCTTAAAGGGGCAGGGCGACAGACTTCGCCGTTCTCAAGTCGCACGCGAATTTAGATAAAGCATTAGAAAAGGAAACACGATCATGTATCAACATTCTAAATCACCTCAAGCTAAATCACCTCAAGAAAAGAATATACTGTTCTTAATAGCTGTTCTGACCTCTTCCTGTTTTCTCAGTAGTTGTACGTCTTATGAGGAAAGTTTTTCAACAGAACCGGGGACAGGTTCTGGCTGGAAGTCGATGTCAGATACCTACGCTTTAGGGCACGTGTCCGATCAAAAAGAAAAGGAGACGGAAAACACGCTGGAAAAAGATGTTAGGCATCTTGATCCTTTATATAAAGACGCCATAAGCGATGCACAAAGGGACGCACTTTATTGTTCTGGTAAATCTGAATCAATAGACCGCCTGCCTGAAGAGTATCTGCGGGTGTGGATTGCACCTTATCAAGACCCAACCGGCAATATGGTTGAAGGCTATTATGTTCGTTCACGCATGAAACAGGGTCAGTGGGTGATCACATCTGCTGATGCTTCGGTTGTTGCTGAACAAAATTGTGGAGCGTCTTCATGAAACCGAGCTTTTTAGACACACATTCTTTGTCAGCGTATTTGCCTTATGAAGCCTATCAAGATCACCTATTTTATAACCGGGGGACAATTGGTTTTGGGTTTGAGGGCCTCCCCATTATGGGATTTGATGAAAACGCTCATAGACAAATGACGGGTATGTTTCAGTATTTGCTGCCGGAGGGGGCAAACATTCACTATATTTTATTTGCTGACCCTTTTATTGGGGATATATTAAACCGATTTCTAGAAAAAACCGGATCAACAACCCTTAAAGATCCTAAAATTATGGAAAAAGTAACACAGTACCGTGTTAATCATTTTAAAAAAATGGCCGATTATACGAGCCACAATAAACATCAAAAACCAGCGCGTCAGTTTCGCCTTATTTTATCGGTAACGCTTCCCATTGCCCAAAACCAAGATTTTAATCATCAAAAGGAACGAGCCCTTGATTTAAGGGAACAAGTGGAAACAACGCTTCAGCAAGTGGGGCTGTCTATGGCACCACTTCGCCCAGAAGGTTTGATTGATTTTTATGATAAAATTCTCCTCTCCCGCTTAAAGGATACAGATTTTTGTTCAGAGCGCATTGTCTATGACGCACTTGCACCCTTAAGGGAATCGATGCCAACGGCGAACAGAAAAATTCAGGTACAAAAGGAAGGCCTTTTCATTGATGATGGGAAAGCCCTGTTTCAGGGGTATTCTATCACAAAATACCCAACGAACTGGAATCAAAGTCAGATGGGCAGTTTAATTGGGGATGCCTTTAGTGATCTGCAACAAATTAACACCCCATTTTTTATCAGTTACGGCGTTCATATCCCCAAACAAAATGAGTTGACCTTAAACACAACAGCCAAAGCGTCACACTTAGAACGGCAGGTGAATTCACCGATATCGAAGTATCTGCCTAAAATGCGTGAAGAGCTTTTTGAATATCAGTTTGTGGCAAGGCAACTGGCAGAGGGTCACCGCTTTGTTAAAACCAACATGACAATTGGCCTGATCGGCCATCCAGAACATATGAGTGCGCATGCATCAAAGCTGATCAACCTTTACCGGGGAAAAGGCTTTGAGATTAAGCGGGATGATTATCTTCATTTGCAGTCGTTCATGACCATAAGCCCCATGAGCTTTGGGGATGATTTATTAAAGGAACTAAGGGGCAGCAAAAAATTAAAGACAACCATCTCATCAGAATCGGCAAATCTCTTGCCGCTGCAAGGGGAATGGTACGGGACTGAAACACCGGGCATGTTATTTCAGGGAAGGCGCGGTCAGGTTTTAACGTGGTCACCCTTTGATAACAATGCGGGGAACTATAATGTTTCTGTTGTGGGCAGATCCGGTGCCGGTAAATCTGTTTTTATGCAGGAGCTCATGACCTCAACGCTTCGCCAAAACGGGAAAGTCTTTGTTCTTGATGTTGGCCGGTCTTTTCAAAAGACGTGCCTCCTGCTTGGCGGCCAGTTTGTTGAATTTACACCGAAGAATCCGATTTGTGTCAATCCCTTTACACAGCTTAAGGGATTAAACGCCCATGACGCAGAAGATAGACTTGCAACCTTAAAGCCTGTCCTTATGAGTATGGTGGCGCCTTATGAAAGTTTATCCGATTTAGAAGTGTCCTATTTAGATCAGGCGATGCGGGCTGTGTTTTTTGAAGAGCAGGATAAGACGACTTTTACAAAGATTGCCTCCTTTCTGCTGAGTCATGAAGATAGCCGTGCCAATGATTTAGGGACCAGATTATTTCCCTATACCAAAGACGGTGTGTACGGCAAATTCTTTGAGGGCGCTTCAACGGTAAATTTTACTGATACCTTTGTTGTGGTTGAGTTTGAAGAACTGAAAGAGCGGAAAGATTTACAGTCTGTGATTATTCAGATGGTGATTGTCAATATGTCGAATGTGATGTTTTTAGGGGACCGTAAAACGCCTTTTATGATGTGCTTTGATGAAGCGTGGGATATGTTACGGGGGAATCAGACGGGTGTTTTTATTGAAACCTTGGCACGTCGTCTCAGGAAATATAACGGATCTTTGGTTGTTGGTACCCAAAGTGTGAATGACTTTTATGCAACGCCTGGTGCCTTAGCTGCTTTTGAAAACTCTGATTGGCTGTGTATGTTATCGCAAAAGCCGGAAAGTATCAGCATTTTAAAAGAAAAGAAGCGTGTTGCAATGTCCGATTCTATGGAAAAGGCAATACGCTCTGTTCACACCAAAGCTGGCGCATACGCAGAAGTCATGATTAACGGCCCGCATGGGTATGCGATTAACCGCCTAGTTTTGGATAAATTTTCTGAAACATTGTATTCAACAACACCTAAAGTCTATAACGCGGTACAGGAATTGGTTACGTCCGGATACGACATGGCAGACGCTATTGAAATGGTGGCAGGGCTTAAAGACATAAAAACCATCCCAAACCAGCAGAAACACTCATTAGGAAATCGTGTCCTCATGAGCGAATATGCCGAAGACACGTCACCTTATACCGTTCCAAACCCAAATGAGGAGATTGCAGCATGATGATTCAACATAGCAACCCGACAAAATGTCGGAATGAAGAAAACTGGGGAAGAGGTGCCTATTTATGCTGATCAAGTCGATGATTTTTACCTGTGTTGCCTGCGGGCTAACGTATGTTTTATGTCAGGCAGCGCAGCCTACAATTTGTTATGTGGATTTACAGAAGATTTTACGGGAAGAAGCAACAGTTTTGGCCGATAAAAATTTATCACCCCATGATTTAGAAGTGGCCCTTCAACAAGTAAAAAAGGACGTTCAAACAACGCTTGATAAAATTGGAAAGGAAACGGGAGCCTACATAGGAACGGCTCCCGCATTCGGAGTACGAAAAGATATCACAGAGATGATTACATCTTTTCTTGCAGCCGCAAGAAAAAATGAACGGAGTCCGGGATGAATCCAAGTCAAATTCTTGCGGCCGCGTTAACGTTAACATGTTTTATTTTGCCAAGTCTCGTGTTTTATGTGTTTGATTTGGAAATTTTATACAACCAAGGATTGTCTTTAAAGGGGCGTATTTTTATGATGCAGCACAAGAAGAAATATCAGCCAAACCTAGGCGATACAGTGGTTTTTACGCATCCAAAATATAGGACACCCATCCTTAAAAAAGTAAGCCATAGGGAAGCGCAAAAGTACCAACCAATGGTTGGTTACGCTGTTTCCTCTAAAGACGATATCAATCAAACAGAAATCGTTCCAAAAGGTCATGTTGCCGTTCTTGGTGATCATCTAAAATCATACGATTCACGCTACGCATCTTTTGGTTTTATTCCCTTAAAAAATATAAGAGGCAAAGCATGGCGAATTTTTTAATGCTGGTTCTGATGAGCGTTATTGAACCTCTATTTGGCTCAGAATCTATAGATCTTGGGACTTTTGGCCCGGTATTTTCTGTTGAGGAAGACAATATGATTGCGGCCTTAAAGCGTAAATTACAGCTTTTAGAAGAGGCTGGAAAACTAGAGGCGTTAAAAGAACAGTGGAAACAAAAAATTAAAGAAAGGTTTAAGCGACCACAAGCTGTTGCCGGCATTTCAACTACAGTTGAAGCAAGGTCTTTTCATCATGATCCAACCCTGATTATTGCACATGATATTCAAACACCAAAGGGTGATTATTTGGCGCGAAAGGGGGATAAATTAAATCCACTTCTTGTCATGAAACCGGAGAAAGGCTTCTTGTTTATAAACGGAGATGACGTGGATCAGATTGAATTTTCTAAGCAGCACCTTGAAACGTTTGATGTTGTGTTGGTTGCTGGTTCCCCACTTGACGCTGAAACGCAGTTAAACGTGCCAGTATTTTTTGATCAGGGTGGGTTTTTAACGACGCATTACGGTATTAAGCAGGTGCCCGCTTTATTAAGTGTTGATCATAATTTGCTTTTAATACGTGAGGTTAAACCATGAACTTTCAAGTTATCTATTGTTTATTTTTTGTTCTGTCATTATTTACTATCAGCCACGCTGATGACATGAATTGTTCCGGGAATTTCCCCAATCCTGTAACCGATATTTGTTGGGAGGGGATGTTCCCGATTAAAGTTGGTGGGTTTGAGGTTGGTGCTGATCAAGGAGATGGCAGCAAGAGTCCTATATTTTGCACCTGTCCCAAACCCCCTATGAACCAACCAACACCGGGTATTCGGATTTCTTTTTTTGAGCCAACACGGATGCTGGATGTAACAAGAACACCTTATTGCATGGTAAATCTTGGTGGCATGAAACTGGGGGGAGAGGATTCAGGAGAAGGCGAAACGGATGGGGGATCAGAAGGGGGAACGTCTATTCAAAACAAATTAAAAGATCGCGGTACGGTTAAGGTTAAGACAGATGACATGACAAAATCATCTTTCTGGCAGGTTCACTATTATATGTATCCTGTTCTTTTTTTGTTTGAGCTCCTCACAGAATTTGTGTGTATGGATAAGGGTGTTTTTGATGTGAGCTATATGACAGAGTTTGACCCCCTTTGGAACAGGGATACTTGGGCTTTAATTCAAAATCCGGAGGCGATGGTTTTTGGCAACATTATTGCACAAGCGGCCTGTGCGCTTGATTGCCAAAGTGCGATGGTGCGCTTTCCAAGAGACGAGATGTTCTGGTGTGCAGGCTGTCACGGCAGTATTTACCCTTTTACAGGAACGGTTCCAGCGCACGTGACATCAGCCCAAGCAACAGAGCTTGCTGCGATTAAGTTTATGGCCATGCAACATAGGCGCGGCCTTATGCATAGCTACGTTGGGGATAATGCCTGTGGCGCAAGCCCGTGCCCGATTATTCAAAAATCTATGTATAAACTTCAGATGGTCAATCCTGTTGCCTCAACGAGTAATGCGGTACCTATTGGCCGTTCTGATTTAACGACGCCACGCCATGCTCAACGTGAAATCATTCAAGGGTCCTGCAATTATGGTTACCTAATTTTTAGAAAAAGGAATTGTTGTCTCTTATGATTTTAGGAATAAATATTTTTACGGTGCGAGACTTGAATCCCAATAATAATAAGTTCTGGTTTTCTGATATCAACAATCACTCTGTGATCCCCAATGCGGTATCTATGATAAGGCGCAAAGGGTCCTTTCAAAGGTTTTGCCAATTGCACGGGGTTAGGGTGTGTCAATACTTTATGATGAAAGTAAGACAAAATGCGTTTTTGAATGGGCTTATCCAACTTATTGAATTGCTTACGACAGTCATCTGTAACTTTAAAGGTCCAGGTCATGTGCACTTATACTGTTTTCTTGCATTAAATCATCTAAAGAGGTTGTTTGTAAGGTGCCATTCTTTTTTTGCATTTCATAGGTTTGCATGGTGTGATACAGCGTCTCATACTCGTCTAGATAATTTTGTAAAGCCGCTTTCACATAATAGCTTTTTGGCCTATGTGTTGATTTTGAAAGCGCACTTAAACGTTCTTCCAAGGTGTTTGGTAATCTTACGCCCAGCATGTACGTTCTCCTTTAACATTATACTATTAACTATTGTAAGTGTAACATGTTTAACAAATTTTACAAGTGCAGCAAGTTTAACGCCTGATCTTAAGCGCAAAATTGATGCGCGGATACAAGAAGCCAAAGCAAAGAATATAGATTTGTTTTCTGAGAAGCGGTGTTCGGGCGATTGTTTTGGTAAGCCGATTACGAAAGCTGATCTTGAAAAAATGACAGCTTTTTTAGGTGTTACGCCCGAATCAAATGGAGATAAAAGTTTGATGGAAAATAATGCGTCTCATAAGCAAGAGATCACCGTATTTGTATCAAATAGTGTGCCAAAGGCAGCACTTAAAGGTCTTGTGATTGAAGCCGGACAAATGAGAGAGGGTAAAGTTCGTTTTGTTATTCAAGGTATGGTTCAGGATTCTATGCCAAAGACGGCACAGCTTGTAGAAAACATAGGTCATCCACTTGAAATAGATCCAAAATTATTTGAAGTTTATCAGGTGACACACGTGCCTGTCTTTATGACAACGCGTGGTGATAAAGTTTACCGGTTGCAAGGAAATGTGACGCTTGATTTTGCTGTGGAAAAATTAAGTAAGAGCGCAAATGATTCTATAGATAAAAAAGAAGTCCCTAAAAAATGATGCATCTTCTGTTCTTTTTGTTTTGTCCTTTTTTTATTTACGCGGACGCCTTATCTGAAGGTGAATCCCTAGCATCAATAGCCAATCAAAAAAGTGCAGATATTAAGCAAGGTGGGGCAGGGCAGTTAGAGATGGCGCTTTCAGAACGTCCAAAGGAATGTGGTTATTATGACGCTGAGACCTTAAATAAACAGGCAGAAGCACAAAAAACGTCTGAAGACTTTGTTTATATAAAAGATTCTTATAACAAAATGGGTGAAGAGGTTGTGGAACCTTATGATCCGTTCCAGGGTCATCAAAAAACCGTTCAAACACGAGAGGTTAAGCAGACTGTTGAAAAAGTTTGTGAAGACGGTGGGGACGCTTTTGCGCAAATCTGCACAAAGTACCGCGTTGTTCACTTAAGATTGGTGCCTGAAATTAGACAAACGGTCAGAGATTGTCCTGGTCACAAAGAAAGGCGAGGGCTTCATATGAAACATTGGAGTTGTTCTCCTGGATGCCGCAGCCGCGTTGTTGTCTCCCAGAGTCGATCTGTGACTGAGATCAGCGATCGGATGGTTGGTTGTGCGTCACTGGAAGGGTTAGATGAAAAGCACAATGCAGAATATGATATTTGCATCAGTCATTATGAGCAGGGTTCGCCAGAAAAGCGCTCAGTAGAGGCCGTATCCCTTCCAGATGCTGCAGGTTCTGTTGTTAAAGAACAAGAGCTGATTGCAAAACCTTTTTGGGAAGAAACATATAAGTATTTGATGCAGCCAAAAAAGTGTGTTCAGTGTCAAGCGTATTTAGATGCCGGTTGCCGTTTAACGGCATCACACTGTTTAAGGGAAGTCAAAACAGTACAAGGGTTAAAGATTTGCACAAAATGGCGTAAAACATTTTCTTGTGAAGAAGTGCAAACGGTGACAGATGATTTGTCTGACTTTAAATCATCAAATTTAATCAAACCAATAACATCAGAGCCCAACCAAAATATGTATAAAGCCCTTGCTCAATTAGAAGGTCTTAAACAAGTTTCAAAACATATGGATGGAAATCCTATTGCTTCTATCTTTAAAGGTGATGATGCGCGGTGTTCTATCAATTTTGGTGGGGCATTTAAAAACTGTTGCCGTAAAGATGGCGGATGGGGCGTAAATGCCGGAGTTGGCACAAAGTGCAGTGCGGATGAAGAAACGTTAAAGAGAGCTAAACATGATAAACGCTGTGTTTATACTGGAACACGCGTTAAGAAAAAGGTTGCCGGTGTTGTGCTCTCTAAAGAGCAGGTCCATTGTTGCTTCCCATCTAAAATAGCACGCGCTATTCAAGAAGGGGCACGCCGCCAATTGGGACTAAATTTTGGAAGTGCTGACGCGCCAAATTGTAGAGGGTTAACACCAAGGGAATTAGAACGTGTTGATTTTGGCGGTATTGATTTAAGTGATGCGTTTTCTGATATTGCTTTAAGTGCAACGAAGATGACACGAGAACTTCAACGTGATTTTGAAAAGAAAAAAACGTCGATAAATACAAAAGAAACCCAAGAAAATTTTAAGCATCAGCAACAAACAAAGGGAGCTATCAATGGGCAGTCATTTTAAGGTGTTAGCGCGGATAAGTTGCTTAAGCTTAGTTTTTTTATTCTGTGCTCTTCAAAGTGTAGAAGGCAGTTTTTATGAAGATAAGGCACGGGGGTGGTTTTGGTATGAGGATCCTTTTCTAGAAGCAGAAGAGGATGATGTTAGGACAATTAAAAAAGAAAATCTGTTGCCTGAATCTTTGCCAGTAGAACCAAATTACGGTGAACAACTTCAACGGTATAAAAAGAGTTTAGAGGATAAAAAAGCTAAGGCACTGATGAGCCCAACATATAACCATGTGAAGGACTATATGATAGCACAAAAAGATATGTCGGATCGGGCAAGCTTTTTTTCAGAGCAGTGGAAGCGTGTGGTGTTAACGACACCAGCCTTAAATCCTGAAATTGACAATCCAACGTCACACTATATTTCACATGTTAAAAAGGATGAAGAGCGTATGGCACGACAGGCAAAGCTGGCCAGTATGGCAAAGACATACGGTTTATTTTTATTTGTGTCGCATAACTGTGCGTATTGCAAAGCTTTTGCACCGGTTGTTAAAAAATTTGCAGAGGCTCATGGCTTTGAGGTTATTGTGATTAGTTTGCAAGGGTCAGTAGACGCTGATATTGAAGCGCTCTTTCCGACCATTTGGAACAATAATGGCATCGCTGAAACTTTTGGTATACAACAAGCACCAGCCCTTATGGCATATAGCAAAAACGATGATGATTTAATTCCCATCACCTATGGAGCAACGTCTCTTGATACATTAGCGACGAACGCTCTTGCTTTGATTCACTCTGAAAAAAAAGCATCTTATAGCGATTATAATTCTGCAACACAATTTTAGAGGAAAGATATGATGAACATGATTAAAAGATTTTATTTACTCATTGTCTTGATTATTTTTGGGTCATTCAATATGAATGCCGGTGTATATAAAGATATGAGTAATTTTTTTAATAAGTTTGGAGCAGCTACCAACCATACAAAAGGTTCTGCTTATAACGATCAATCCGGTGGGTATTATAATGGCGGTTCTTTTTTTATGAGATCCCCTTCAAGGAATCTAAATCCCCTAAGTATCACGCCTCCTGGTATGCGTATGGGGTGTGGCGGCATTGATATTTGGTCTGGTGGTTTTGGCTTTATTAGTGGTGAACAACTAAAAGGAGCTATGAAAAATATTATTGGTGGTATGGGATCCTATGCTTTTATGCTTGCTGTTGAAACATACGCGCCGCAAGTGCATAACATTATGCAGCAATTGAATAAATTGGCAGCCGACTTTAACAGTATGAATATTAATTCCTGTGAAGTGGCAGCTGGTCTGGTTGGCAGTGTGTGGCCAAAGTCTAATGCAAAAGAAAATGCGGTCTGTAAAATGCTGGCAACCCATGAAGGCAGCGTATCAGATTTGGCAAAGGCCCGTCAGGAATGCGGGCAAGATACAACAATCGGGACAAAGCACGCGTCAGAGGAACAGCTTATAGGCGCATTTAATCTGAGTTGGCGGGTGTTAAAAAAGATGAGCTTTAATTTAAAGGGTGATGCCACAACGTTAAATCCCCTTGATGATATTGGCGGCCTTGATAATACAGATCAAGAACAGCTGAAAGAAATTTTTATGACATTTTCAGGAACCATTATTAAAAAAGAAGATGGTAAAAAAGTTATTTTACCAGCACAAGGTGACAGAGAAACGTTTTTAAAGACGCTTATGTCTGGTGGAGGCCTCACATATTATAAGTGTGATGAAATGGAAAAATGCCTTAACCCAACACAAAAGACAATTAATTTACCTGCTGATAGTGCCCTTCACCGTAAGATTACCAGAATTTTAGAAAGCATGAGTGATAAAATACAAAGGGATGAAGGAAATGAAGTTTCTAGCCCTGCTGAAATATCGCTTATTAATGCGACCAGTTTACCCCTATATAAGTTTATCAATGTCTCCACAGCTTATCAAAAAGGAAAATCTCCGATTAGTTTGGCTGAATACGCTGAAATTATTTCCTTTGATGTGGTTGTTACCTACGTCAATGATGTTTTGATGTCTCTTAGGGAAATTGTTACTAATATGCGTGATATTCAATTTAGTGATGAAGATATAGCGCCTTTCTTAAAAGGCATTCGAGAGACGCAACAATCGCTTATGGGTCTTCGTCAAAATGCTTTTAAGAAGATGGACCAAATGCTTGGATTTATTCAAAAAACACAGATGATTGAAGCGCAGCTGCATCATATGATGGGCAGTTTACCGGAAGTTTAAACACATGAGAAAAGTACGGCGTATTTATTTTTAAAATACGTGAAAGGAAAATAACGATGAGTGATACATTTACAATTTATACCATTGGTGGTGGTGATATTCTCTTTATGGTCTTTAATGCTATTGCCTCAATGTTGCGTCCGGAAGGTGGTTTGCTTTATCAACCATTACTCACAATGGGCACCATTATTGGCGGCACTATGGCCATCTGGATGACGGTATTTCGTCATGAGGTTCAACCCATGCTTAAGTGGTTTATTACCTATGCTATTTTGGTAACAGGCTTTGTTAGCCCTATTGCAAAAGTTGATATTAGAGACTCCATGCTTTCAGGCCCTCGCGAGGTGGATAATGTGCCCTTTGCTCTAGCTTTTGGCGCTTCTATTATTTCAACACTTGGCAATGGTTTTACGCAAGTTATTGAGCAAGTATTTCAGCCCTCTTCAACGGAAAGTGTTGGCGGCATCGGTATTACGGGAAATGGTTTATCAACCTACAGTAAAACAGGGTTTATTTTTGGTGCAGAAGCGATTCAAAGTATGAAACATGTTGCCTTTGATAATCAAGATATAGAGGAAAATATGCATAGCTTTGTAAATCAGTGTGTCACATATGATGCGCTTATTGGCCGTAAATATACGCTTCATGATCTAAAACATAGTGATGATTTATGGAAACTTGTCTCTGAAAAAGCCTCCAAAATTAGGGGTTTTCCGTGGCGGGATGTTGTGCGTGATGGGGAAAAAAAGTTTGTCGGCTCAAATGGAACAGAAATTATTACGTGTCAGGAAGGCGTTAAAAAAATCGATGCGTTATGGGGGGGGATTACGGATTCTAGTCTTACCTATTTATCAAAAAAAATTGCAGCAAGTATGGCTTGGGGAGCAGATCAAGACGCTCTATCCAATCAGCTTAAATCATATTTGCCAGGTGCCATTCAGAAGATGACGAAAAGTGCAAAAGATGCAGCAGGTCAGATTAAACAGCAGTTGATGATCTCCAGCATTTTAAAAGGGTCGGAGCAAAAAACCATTGAACTTGGCGGATCGCCTAATTTTGAGGTGCGCCGTGCTTATTTGCAACAGCGGGAAACCTATCAAACGATAGGGCATGTGATTGCACAAGGTCTTCCTAGTATTAAAAATGTTTTAGAAGCACTGTTATACTGCCTGTTTATTTTTGTAATGGGGCTGATTTTGCTGCCAAATGGCATAAAACTTCTTGGTTTCTATTTTAAGGTTCTTCTCTGGCTTCAGCTGTGGGCGCCTTTGTTTGCGATACTGAACTTTATCATGACGGAGGCTATGAGCTGGCGCGCCATGTCTTCAATGAAAGGGGCAAACGGCATTACAATTGGTAATTTTGTAGGGCTATCCAATATGGCGATGGACATGTCGGCCATTGCTGGGTACTTGTGTTCGGTTATCCCAATCCTCGCCTGGACGTTGCTAGAGCGTGGTGGTTATGCCTTTGTCAGCATGGCATCAAACCTCATGGGTGTTGGCACAGGTGCTGCAACCCAAGCAGCCACTGAAAAAGCCACAGGAAATTATAGTTTTGGGAATATGTCCTTTGAAAACAGGAATATGAATAATAGGACACATCTAAAACAAGACAATGCTCCAAGTTACACGGGGTACGGTCATATGATAAGCAATGAGGGTTCATCTTCTATCATATCAGACGCTGATGGAAAAGAAATTCTTACACAAAATGAGTCGCGTGGGCCCGTTTCCCTTAATATGGCAGAGTCTAGAGAAGCTATACTACGCAAGCACCAAAACGAAGCGCAGACTTTTGGAGAAAATCAACAAAAATCAGGAATGGAGGCAAGGCAACAAGCGAGTAATCATTATCTAGAAATTGGAGAACAAGCACAGCGCATGCTTGCAAGTGGGGTGCAGTTTCAAGATCAAGAAACATATAATCATATGAAGGAAGCGGCAGACCACTATAACAGGGTAGAACAGATTTCGAATAAAACAGGACTATCAAAAGAATATATTAACCAGAAGGCTTTCGAAGGTCATCTAGGTGGATCATTTTCCGTTCCTGGTTTGACGGCTGATATAGGGTTAAAGATGAGCAAATCAGAAAATGTACAGATGTCCGCAAGTGAGGCTGCTGAATCTATTATTGATTTAAGTAGAAATACAAGTTATCAAGAACAATATCAAAAGATGAATGGATTCCATAAGAATAAGAATGTAGATATTCAAGATCAGGATTTAAAACAATCTTTGGACAACTTCAGTTCAAGTTATGAAACATCAAACCGACATGAAAAGTCTGCTCATGCATATTTTGAACATGCACAATCTTTTGATAAAGAAATTGCGTATACAAAAAGTTCATCAGCTTCGGTTAATGCGTCATTTGATCAGGAATTTGTGGATCATATAGGCGCACATAAATTGAAACATATGTCTGTTAGGGATAAACAAAAAGCTGCACAGCAGTATATGGATCAAAAAGTTTTACCAGAACAAGAAAAGCACCAGAAAATAATGCAGGATTTAAAAAATAAGGAAGATTTAAAAGAAAAGTATGAAAATTCACAAGTAGATCAGATATATGGTGAGCAAACAGTAATGCAGCAAGAACATGACAGCGTGGGGGCAAGAATAAAAAAAGAAAATCTTGGAGTGAATGAATCAGAAACAAAAGCAGTTATACGAAATGTAGAAAGCCAAAATAGAGCGGGTAACCTAAAAATGTTTAATGAGGGTACTAAAGCTAAATTACAACATGTGGAAGCACAACAAAATTTTGACCATGATGCAGACCATCACGACAGGCACAATATGGGGTATACACAAGCGGGTGCATCAAATGATTTACGCAAAAACCATAAGAATAAGAAAGGTGGCTAAAAACCGTACCTATCTTTGCGTTGTGAAAGAGAATGACATCCTAATAAATGTGATTGACTTGATATCGGTGATGAATGAGATGAACGACGATATATTGTACTGGACGCAGCATATTTACTTTGTCTGTGGAAAACAACTTTATGAGGATTTAAGATAATGTATATAGCGGCAGGAATAACAATGCAAAACCCAACCCATAACGGGGATAGAACGAACCAACCGGTTGCCATAAACAGTGTTGGGAAAATCGCCTGTTTTCTAGTGAGGGATTTATTGTTCATGCGTTGACTTCTTATTTCATCCACTCTTTTAGAATGCCACAAAAACGGCAAAAATACTAGTTTTTTAAGACCTTTTACTTGTATTGAGTTATAATGAAACCAGTTTATTTAAAGAAAATAAAGATGACAGAAATAACAACAACTAAAGATTATATGGTGATGTTTAATGATATTAAGAAAGATATTCAAACATCACGCGTTCGTGCAGCATTAAGTGTTAATAAAGAACTTACGATGCTGTATTGGCGCATTGGAAAATCTATTTTAGAAAAGCAAAAGGAACTTGGTTGGGGATCAAAAGTAATTGAACAACTATCAGAGGATTTAAAACACACTTTTCCTGATATGAAGGGTTTTAGTACAACAAATTTAAAATATATGCGTATTTATGCTCTGCGAATTTCATTTAATGAAATTGGTCCACAAGCTGCGGACCAAATACCGTGGGGGCACTTAAGATGTTTATTTGATTCATTTAAGGAGAATAAGCTCTTATTTTGGTACATAGAAAAAACGAT
>DPKF01000061.1:0-14303 GCA_003542655.1 Holosporales bacterium | reverse complement strand
CAAAAATTTCTTTTGGAGATCGGCACCGGGTTTGCCTTTCTTGGAAGCCAATATAAATTAAATGTTGGCGGTGATGATTTTTATATTGATATGTTGTTTTATCATACACGGCTACGCTGTTACTTTGTGATAGAGTTGAAAGCTGGGAAATTTCAGCCAGAATATACAGGGAAATTAGGGTTTTATGTAACTGCAGTGAACCGGCAATTAAAGCATGAATCAGATCAACCAACGATTGGTATTTTACTTTGTAAGCAAGCGAACAAACTTGTTGTAGAGTATGCCCTTCAAGAGAATAAACAGCCCATGGGTGTAGCCAGCTATACATCCGGATTACCAGATGAATATCAAAAACTCATTCCTAGTCAAGAACAATTCCAACATTTACTTGATACCTTGCCTGAGGATGAAAAAGACATAATATAAAGGAAACTCCCTATGAGCAACACGACACAAACATTTGCTTTTACGCAAGGTGGACAGACGCAAATTCACAAAATGCGTATGTTAAAACAGGTCACCGTCAGCACATTTAAAATAAGTTTGTTCATGGGTTTGGTCACGTTTATTTCCTATTATTTTTACACAAATTATTGGATGAATATCTTGATGTATCCTTTTTGGGGATTTGCTGAATGTATGAATTTAATGAAGCTCGTATTTATTCATCTGAAGGGTTTTACGTATATTGTCGATATTGATTACAAAACGATTGTTAAGTGTACACCTGAATATTTTTTAAGTGCCGGATACCCACAAAAACTCATTGCATATTTGAATTATACGCTTATTCAAGGTGCTATTTATGGCGTAATCTCTATGTTACTGACAGTTTTTGTTTCTATTTATTATTTTATGCGTAAGGGGAAAAAATTAAAAAACACCAAGCAATTGAGCGGCATTCATGTTTTAGATACGGCAGCATTTAAGAAATCGCTTAAAAAGCAGAAAGTACTAACCAGCTTAACAGTGGATAAAATGCCCATACCGTTTGAGGCTGAGACGAAGCATTTTATGATATCGGGGACGACGGGGTCTGGTAAATCAAATATGATCAATCACCTTTTAAAAGCGATTGAAGAACGGGAGGACAAGGCTGTCATCGTTGATACCACAGGTGGTTTTGTTGAAAAGTTTTATCAAGAAGACCGTGATACGATCTTGAATCCTTATGACGCTAGAACAAAAGATTGGTGCTTGTGGTCAGAGCCCTTGAATCACGATTATGAGTTCAACGATCTGGCTGAATCTTTAATTGAAAAACACCATCATGATGTTTTTTGGGGAAATGCATCACGAGAAACTGTTGTGGAGCTTTTAAAGCGCCTTAAAAAAGAAGGTTTATCTTTAGCACACGGTCTTGATGTTCTTTTAAATCAGCCTCTTCAATCATTACATAAGTTTTTAAAAGATACATCGGTTGCGACGCACTTTGACCCCCGTTCAGAAAAAGTAGCCCTTACGCTAAGGTCAAACATTAGTATCCAACTTAAATGTTTGTTATCATTGCAGGACATTGATCACGGTTTTTCTGTAGATGAGTGGATAAAGGACGGGCATAATTCAGGATTTCTCTTCCTATCGGGGCTTCCAAAACAGCGTGCATCCCTTCGCCCGCTTTGGTCTGTTTGGTTTAATATTGCTGTAAAATCTGTGATGGACTTGCGGCCTGATCCGAACCGTCGCATTTGGTTTATTGTTGATGAATTATCATCGTTAAACAAATTACCGTGTCTTGATATGGCGCTGGCAGAGGGTAGAAAGTACGGTGCCTGTATGGTGCTTGGATTTCAAAATATGGCACAAATTCAAGAAATTTACGGAACCCGTGGTACTAAATCTTTAAGTGAACTCATGGTGAATAAATTCTTATTTCAGGCAGTGGACTTTGATAATGCCTTGATGCTCAGCCGCTTTTTTGGTGAACGGCAAATCTTAGAGTCCCATGAAAATGTATCCTTTGGAGCTAATGAAATAAGGGACGGAGTTAGCTTAACGCACCACAAAAAAACAGAATCCATCATCCGCGCCTCTGACCTGATGGAACTAAAACCTCTTCATTTTTACAGCCGCATCGCTGGTCAAAACACCTGCATCAAAGGAGACTTCACTTATTTCAACAACCCAAGTATCGCACATGCTTTTCTAGAGCAAGAAGACAAATCGCATGTAATACAGACTCAACTTCACCATAGTAAATACAACGAAAACGAGGAAACACAAGAAGATAATGTTTTGGCGTTTCCAGAGACGTCAAAAAAAGGGAGTGAAGGAACTGATGCAGAAATAATGCAACCAGATAAAATGAGGAAAATAGAAGAAAAGAATATGGAGAATGAGGATCTACTACGCACGTTAGATGACCCACATTTACTTTAATGGAATTGATAAGTCATTTAAAGGGTCAAAAATGTGTATTTTCGTACCAGAAGAAAAATGTATGAGTTCAAAAAAATACAGGTGGGAATGGATAAAATAGCTTAAAAAACTGCCGCCGTTAGGCTACAATATGAGTAGGAGGTTTATTATACTATGATTAAAGTTCTTATCTACCAAAAGAAAAATGGTACAGAACCTTTTGTTGATTGGCTTGAAGCTTTGCCATGGTATGACCAGGTAACAATTAGAAAACGCATATCGCGATTAGAAATTGGTAACTTCGGTGATCATAAATCAATTAATGATGGTGTTTTTTGAATTAAGATTTTTTTTTGCATCTGGCTATAGAATTTATTTTGGCCTGGATAATAAGACGCTTGTTATTTTATTGACGAGTTGCAATAAATCATCACAGGCACGAGATATTAAAAAAGCAAAAGAATACTGGATGGAGGCAAAAAATGATATCGTTTCATGATTATAATGTAGAAAAATTAAAAACACCTAAAGAAGCGTCACTGTATCTAACGGAGGCACGGCATGACTTTGAACATCATGATATGGATAGCTTTTTAAAAGCCTTACGCGCGGTGTAGCAGAAACACAGGGTGGTATTGTACAGTTGGCAAAAAGGACATATTTAAATAGGCAAAATCTTTATAAACTTTTGTCAGCAACGCGCCAGCCAAAAATAGAAACTTTGGGTGTTATTCTTGATGGTTTAGGTTTTAGACTGAATATCGTTCCAAAAGAAGAAATTTTGTTTTAATGTCTAGTAGAAATGCTTGTTCTTGAAGGATCCATCAATAACCGAGCTACCAATTCAGGAGGTAAACCTCTTGGAAATGGATCCTCTATTAAAAATGGATTATAATGGCCTAGGTACAAAAGTATATGGTCATTATAAAACGCTTCTCCATCTTGAAAACAAATTTTAGACATTGAATTTCTTTTTAAGCCTGAATAAACAATTGATTGCATTTCTAAAAAATCTGCTCTTTCATGACAATAGCTCATTTCTTCATGAGGTCTAATATTCGCAATAATAAATATATGTTCTGGACGTGCAGAAGCGTAAATTTTAGCAAAACTAATTGCTAATTTTTTCTTTTGTTGTTGTAACGTAATTTCAAAAGGTTCGTCATATACGGCACTTTCCGAGTTCGTAAAATCTACAAACTGCTTTACGTTTTCTGAAAAAGTCTCCATAGCATCAATCCTGCTTATTATTCCTATAAAAACTATCATCATAATTTTAATTAACATCATATTCTCCTTATTTATTTCATTGCATGTATACAAAAAGCTGTTATATCTGATTCTTTCATTGCTGGTTTTTTTGCTAAAGATGTTAATTTACTCAGCTTTTCATAATTAACTTTAATTAATTTATATAGTACCGCCATTTCAATTTTAAACAAAGAAGCAAAGTCGTGTTCAAGTGTTAACCCCTTTTTAGTAGAATAATAAACATTTTTGGCTAAAAGAGTCTTTATACTAGTTACAACGAAGTGATTTTCATCCCTTTCTTCAACGGCAGGGTTTCTGGATTCTGTTCCAGAGTTTCGTGTAGTGATAAAGGCAAAGGGGAATGCATGTTTATCAATTATATTGGTTAATATTACTAAACATGGATCTTCTGTATGCAATGTAACTCTGGAATCTGAAGAAAAATTATTGCCATCTAATGCCATTGTTGCTTCTGCAATAGGTTGTGTGCTCGCATTAGGGCAAAGCTTAAATACGTGATATTTAAAGCTTCTTTGGTTTTTTGATCTTTCTATTAAACATACAGGAAAGATATTGCTCAGATGTTCTAGGATTATAGCGGAACCCTGAATTTCTTTACCATCTAAAGTATAGACAATGGATTGTTTGCTACCTTGCTCTACAACTTTCACTATTAATTTTGAATCATTTAATCTTAGCTGATTAAAATACTTTACCATTTCATCTAAAACGGTTTTTTTAAATTCAGGAATAAGCATGCGTCCATTTTCTTTATGAACAGGTAAATGTTCCTCCTCATTAAATAAAATAGTCATATAAGCAATTTTTGATAATAATTCACTTGCTGTTGCTGCTTTTTCTGGTTGTTGAAGATCTTTAAGTAAATGCAAGTTAATAAAAGCCGTAAAAATACAGTCATTTACACCTAAGTTATCAGCTTCAAAGGCCAGATACGTCATTAAACTTTCTATATTATGAGGAGTAATTCTTTCTTTTACTTTTTCTTGAATTTTATCATACAGAGCAGATACAAAGGGATCTGCAGCCGGTAGAGGAGCTGGTGTTCCACGAGGTTTTGTTTCTGGCTGCTGTTCCGCAGCCTCAGTAGCATAGATTAATGAAGAAAGGGTAATTTCATATGCAAAAACACCTTGTAGAATTAGAATACATAGGCAATAAATTTTAGTATTTTTAAAAATTCTATTTAGTAAAATGATCATACTTAACTCTATTTACATTCTGTAATTACAATATAGGAATGATTATTATATTTTGCAATGTTTTTTAACAAACTCAATCCCACATCTTTTTTATGTTCGTGCTTCTGCTTCTTTTTTATTCTATCTTACCCCAAAAAACTCTACCCATAAATAGGCTGGCAGTTTATCGAGGAAGATCCATTTCATAGTGTTGTGGGATTTGGTGTTGTTCAATTTGGTGTTGGTGGTCACAGATTGTTTTTTGCATTTGTATATGTGTTTGTAATTCATGGGATTGCTTGTTGAAATGGTCATGCATATCGTGTAGGTGATGATCGATTGGGTGTGTATGGTTTTCGTGATTGTGATCGTTAGCATGGCAAAACACTGGGTTATGCTTAAAGGTGTCATTGAGATGATCTTCAAGCCCGCCATTTTTGTGAAGTTGATGCGCTTCTTTCAATGAATCAAACCTTTTTTCCTTGTTAAATGTGTGTGCACCCAAGGCAACTTTGTATGAATCCATTATTTCTTGGTGGTTATTCCAATCTTTGTGATGATAGATACTGTGGTAGGCATTCATATAAAGAGAAACAGAGGTTGCTTGTTTTAAACATTCAACTTTAGCTGCATCTGGATAGGTCTTACGGTACGATTGATAAAGCGAATTAATAAGGGGCACTTCAATATGCGCGTAATCTTTTGTAAGCTCTAACCCCATAGCTTTTGTGATCGTCTCTATCTTGTCAAGGGTGAGGTATGCCTTACTGTTAAAGATATCTTTATGGCGTTCTAATTCTTTATTTTTTGTTTCGACCAATTGTTTTTGAACGGAAAATTCTTCTGAAAGATTATTTTGAAGGGCATCGATTTCATCATGAGATTTACCGTTTTTGTGTAAATGAATCCGCGTCATATCCTCTAACGTGCCGTTCTGTTCATGTGCGCGTGCATAATCAAACAAAGCTTCTTTTTTATCCGTTGCCTGATGAATGTAGAGTGCTGCGTAATATGTTTGCTTATAATCATGTGGCTCTAAATCTCCTTTTTCTTTGTACTTATTTTGGTATGCATGCATATAAAATCCCATTTCCACGGCTTCTTTTATGGCGTCATGCCTGTCTTGTTCTGGATAAACTTTTAAGTGTGCATTATATACGTCATTAATATAGCGCATGGTCGTATTTTTACTCTTTGTGTTTAAGTTGCCACCTATTTCTTTAGCAATATCCTTTATTGTGCTTTCTTTTAGAATCTCCCTTTTTGATTGTTGAATTTCAGGCCCTATGTGGCCATACTCCATTGCTTCATGAACAGACTTATGAATATCAAGGTGTTTCGGTATATCATCAGCAAGGTCCCATTTGGCTGGAATGGTAGGGTCAAGATCAACTATTTTTGGTGTAGTTTGATGATTGTCTTTTAAGATGCTGGCAATTTTATTTGCAGCATTGATGCCAGCTTTATCATGGTCAGGCCAGATGGTGATGTCTTTATCTTTAAGGATGCTCCAGTTTGATTTTTGAATAGCACCGCACCCACCACTCCAGGTAATGACGTTGTGACCCGGAAACAGATCTTGGGCTTTATCAGCTGTTTTTTCACCTTCAACCAGGAGGATGGGTTTCTCCTGTTTATTGTGATCAGGCTGGTTCAACTTATGAAGACCGTAAAGGGGGCGGTTATCCCCAAAACCTTTCCATTTCCAGCCCTCTTGTATGGTCTTTGCGTCACTGGATTCTGACGTTTTTTGGAACGTAAGGGTAGGGGTAATTTTGTTGCCCTCACTATCTTCCATGCGCACCACGTGACCGAGGATTTGATGATCCTGATCACGGTACGTATAGGCGCCTGTTATGCGCCTGCCTTTTATCATATACCGCAAACTTGGATGTTTTTCTATATCAGGGAATGGTGTTGCTTCTGGAAGCGTTTTATAGGTTGGCGCCTCAGGTATGTATTCTTTTTCTTCTTTGAGGAGCGCCGGTTTTTTGGTTTTTGTTAATGCATGGGTGTGATGGTGTTGTTCTATGCCTGTGTCATGACCGCGGTCTTTCAGCCAATCTGATCCCCATTTAAAGGCCTCTTTATGGTCTAATCCCAGATTATCTTGAATAAGCTTTAACGCACCACCATGTTCACCGGTTTCAAAGTTGGCGTAAAGCCCTTTTTGGGCGCCGGCTACATGAATACAAATGGAGCCCTTTTTACCGTAGCGCCATTCTTTGACAAGCATACGCTCTGGTTTGCCTAAAAATTCTTGTGCTAGATCACCAATATGGTCGTTCAGATTTTCTTTAACGGTGTGAATATGCGTTTGATAGTCAAAAGGCTTATCCTCTGGTTTTGGTTGATTTGGCTGCATTTCCTTTAATTGATAGGGCACGTAAAGGCTTTCAATATGCTTTTTGTGCACACTATGCTTATTCATAAACGCACGGTGAATGGCATAATTTTTTAGAATTTCTTTGCCTAAATACCACCGCTCAGAGCTTATAATGTCTGTTCCATATCCGCTATCCATAAGCTTTGTATAGGTTTTATACAGTTCAACCGTTTTTTCAGCATGTTGTTCGGGTAAACTTAACGGCCGATCACGTTTTCCACTTTTAATTTCTAACATGTCTTTTGTCATACCGGCTTGCTGTACGTAAAGTTGATGAGAACTAAAATCAGATAAAATCTCGCCAGCTAAGGTTTGTTGCTCTGTTTTTATTTTGTTGTAGAGGCCCCAGTTTGGCTGATCATGATCACCCCGGTCTTTGAGGACACAAACGCCGTCTTGCACCAAAGACTGATACTGCTGCACCCGTTTGTGTGCACCGTGATGCTGTTCTTCAATTGTATAATCAGACGCCAAATCCTTATGATCATAGGTTGCCATATGATGCGTGAGCGCCTGAAAGGTTTTAAAGTCTTCTGGCTTATAATAAAGCTGCACGTCTTCTCGATGCCGTGTCATGGCGACATACAGGCCTTTAGCGTCCATATATTTAGAGGCTGTAACAAGCGCAAAATCAAGTGTTTGACCTTGGGACTTATGTGTTGTTAAAGCGTAGGCATGATTCAGGTGATCATAGGTTTTTGGATTGACCACAGTTGTTTTACCGTCTCGACTCTCAAAGTGAAGGTGACCTTGATCGTCAATCAATCGAAGTAACTTAACTGCACCGTTTAAGACGCCTTCACTTTTGATACGTTCGCCGTGCTGATCATACGTTGTGACCAACAACTTATCATTCTTTAAAAAGACAACTTTATCACCCAAGGCAAAGGAACGGCCGTTAATTTTAATACTATCTTCAGTCGGTAAAAGACCATCAACTTTAAGCTGCGCCCGAATGGCATCATTTAATAAATTAGTCTCACTATTGGTGTACGCCAGCACCATGCCGGTTTTGTTTTGTCGTATACGGTCACAATAATCTGCTGCAATTTTTTCATAAAAACCATCTTGATGCAGGTTGTGCACATGTCCTTTATTTTCGTATAGAGCAAGACCGTCATAAACATTCAGCTCAGCAAAATGAGCAGACGCTTCCCGCATCCACGGTGTTTTTTGACGAATAATATGATCCAAGGTATAACAGACATCATTTTCTTTTGTGTCCTGGCACACACGACGAAATAGGTCGCCAGCATCAATGGCTTTAAACTGATGATCATCACCAACAGCAATAAGTTTTGCGCCCGCTTTTTGAATAAAATACAGCATTTCTTGCCATTGTTTTGTGCCAACCATGCCGGCTTCATCTAATATAAAGACATGTTTTTTGCTCAACTGATAGGGCGCCAAGGACTTTAAAGTTTTAGGCCACTCAAGCTGTTTGAATAGACCGTGTTCTATCACAGAATTAAAAGATAAAAAAGATTGTTCAGCACGCGCGTATTCCCGCCAAATATAGAGCCAAGCGTGTAATGTTCTCGATTTAATCCCGGTTTCTTCCCCTAATTGGGAAGCTGCAAGTGCGGATAAAGACCCACCAATCACCGTATGATTTTGCGCCTGATACGCTGCACAAACAGGCTTTAAAATAGTGGTTTTACCAGATCCTGCACGGCCAATTAAAGTAGATAGTTGATTGGATTTGATGAGACCGTTCATGGCTGCTTTTTGATTATCAGAGAAGGTAAAATCACGCTTTTCGGAACGTAAATGGGTATCTAAATCAACCGCTAATCCATAATCAGATTGTTCAACATGTGTGCGTCGCATCTGATTTAAAGAGGCATAGGTTTTATCTTCTAATGCTTTATAACCTGTACTTGTATACAGATTTTGAGAATGCTTATTACGGCCAACAAAAAGACTATGGGTAAGTGCTTTTTCAAAGACGGCTGTGATCACTTGATCATCATCACCAATACGTTTTTGTATTAGTTTAAGCAAACTATTTTGCGTAAAGGTGGCATTTTTTGTTATTAATTCATCTAAGATAATCTCTGGATTTTCAATGATTCGGCTTCTATTTCTATTATACGTATCCCTGTTTTCTTCTACAATTCTGGAATCAATACCCATATCAGCCAACTTATCTGATACCCAGCCACGGTGCTTTTCAGGTTCTAACTTTATGCCTAAATCAAGAAAGCTTTTCTCTGTAATCTTAAGCTCAAAGCCTTCCCGTTCTAAATAAGAATTAACCGTATCAGCCCAGAGTTTTCTGGTTGAAAGTAAAGAGCTTTTTAAACAAAGATCACGGTCTTTTGTCCAAGAAAACGTATTATCTTCTTCTAACCGGCGGCGCGATATTTGATAGTGAACATGGGGATTGCCTTCATTTTTATGAATGGCGTACGTTACAATTAAGTTCCTTGAAACAAAGCGTTCCTTGGCAAAATCTTCAACCATTTCAATCGATGTTTCAGGGGATAATTCACGGGGCAGGGCGCATACAACTGTCATGGCTGTTTGCGCACTATCCTTAAACTTTTCGCGAGCTAGAAGATCATTTGGAAACCGCTTTATAGCGTACTTATCCTCATATTCCTCCAATTTATCCCACACCGATAAATCAGCAAGTGAGAGATCACCATGGTCTGGAATCAGCGTATTAAAAGCTGCCACATCATCAACACGGTTTTGATAATTGGAAACAATACCGCGTCTACTTTCGGATAGTTTTTCACCAGTAATATAAGCAGCAGATTGAACAGAAGACCGGCCAGAGCTTCTGCTTACCATCCCGCAATTCATGTGAAAAATAGCCATTTAAACGCCAATAAATTAAACCTAAAACACTTAAAATAACTGAAAAATATCAAGCAAAAACACCTAAATATACAGCTACTCCATAGGTTTATTCTATAGGCTTTAGCCCCACAGCGCAAGAGCGCATAAGTGCGCAATTGAAAATGCTTCCAATTGACAGCGGTGCTCGTTTCACTCGCTCATTTATAGTTTATTTTAACAATTCATAAGGCATCGGAGACGCTCATACGGTAGGGCTTGTCTTCATATGCTCGTTTGTGATGAAATAGATTTTAATAAGTACAAATTGTTCACTACATAAAAGATATGGCAACAAACAATTAAGGGAATACGACATGTCAAAAAATAAAACCGTTACAAAACTAAATGCACTTGATTCAAAAATTGAGACCCTTAAAAACGAACGGATGCAACTGGTGCAGTCTTTAGGTAATCAAATTACAGAAACCTTACATAAAAAGGATGCCTTTAATCATGATTTTAAAATACTGCTTCAAGGTATAAATTTTGTCGCTGATGAACTGAACAAAAGTGACAGCCAGTACGCTGATATTTGGAAAAGAAATGTTGCAGTAAACGCCACAAAAAACAAAACAAAAACTACACCTAAAAAGAAGATGATCTTGTAGCTTTTTAAAAACTGATGTTATCTATTCTATCATCAGTATGACATAGTTTGATAAAAACAGGTGCCTATTTATCGCCCATAAAATGGTATACAAAAATAAAGTTTTTAAGGTATAAATCATGACAAATGTCATATCTATAAATCAAAAGATAGAGCGTTTAAAAGACGTGCGTAAACGTCTTGAAAGACGTATTTCTGATGCAGCCAATACAGATCGGAAAGCACGTACCAGAACGCTTATTCAATTGGGCGGCCTTTTAAACATAACTAATCTTCTTGAATTAACCAATATTAACTTAGGCGAAGACCTAGAAATAGATCAAATAAATCAAGATAAAGCAGCAACGCTCCTTGGCCTCTTACAACATCTGACAGAAACCATGCCGCCGCTTTTATCGCCAGAGCAACAAAATGACTTTAAACAAAAAGGTATCCGCATACTCAAAATGCGCGCCTACGAAAAGGAAAATGGATGAAAGCACTTCGGCAAGTAGCCATATTTTTGTTCAGTCTAGTCATGCCGTTTTCAGAGGTCTTTGCAGAACAAAAAAATCTGAATTTATCAAACACATCTGTTGCCGTGGCTTTTTCACCGGATGATGGTGTAACACAAATGATTATCAATGAAATAGATAAAGCAAAAATTTCTATTTATGTAGCGGCGTATTCTTTTACATCCTTACCGATTGCGGTCAAATTAATTGAAGCACAAAAACGTGGTGTCAGTGTTAAAGTTGTCCTCGATCAATCACAGCGAACAGCAATTGGATCCATAGCTAAACGCCTTAAAAGATCAGGTATTTCAGTTCGCTTTAACAGGCACTATAAAATTCAGCACAACAAGTACATGATTTTTGATGAACAACACGTTGAGTGCGGCAGCTTTAATTACACAAAATCTGCAGAAAAAAACAATGCGGAAAACGCCATTATCATTAAAAATCAACCTCAATTAGCAAGTATCTATGAACGAACTTTAAGAAGCTATGGGTGGAGTCTTTACAATCAAATAAGACACGGAAATTCAGAACACACTCACTGAAGCTAAGAAAGATTAAGAAATGAATTTTGAATATTTATTAAATGGTATTATACTTCAATTATACAAAGAAAGTTCTCAAAGGAAACTGAGATGAAAACATTAAAATTGACTAAGTACATAGCTTTATGCTTTCTTATAGCACTGTCCTTTACCGTAGATCATTATGCATCAGATGAAAGTGTATCTAATGTAAAAAGGCCTAGAGAGCATACGCCAGAGGGAGATGAAATTTTCAGTGGACAATTTGTGTGTATGAGTCCAGGTGGACATGTTAAAATTACACAACCTAAGTATCCGAAATATACCGGTTTACAGCATACGGCTCGTTCATTTAGAACTGTGGGCGGCCCAATTTTTGAGGATGGGGGAGATGGTTACAGGTATGTTCGATATGAAGTTGCACCACCATTGAACAATACAGATTTGCTAACACCTGAAGCTGTAGAATCCATTGTGAATTCAGAACAGGCATTTAATATTATTAGCACAGATCAATCATCTTCTCCCCCCTATTCTTCTTGTGGTCGTTTAGAAATGTTTTTCCCCAGTCAAGATTTCACAAATCCAGCTGTCTATCACGGAAGTGCCGCCGCTATTGATAAAAATCTTTTAGTAACAGCAGCACATAATTTTTTACCGCCTCAACTGTACAATAAACCAAATAATAAAAAAATAATGGCCGATCGCGTTAATTTTGAACATTTACTAACAAATAATGGCATTTCTAAAAAAGCTGTCCACGAAATGCATGTAGCAACACACTGTTTTATTCATCCGGAGTGGGAAAAAAAATTCAATCCTCACTATGATATAGCCCTCGTATTTTTATCAGAATCAATGTCACTGACGCCAGAAGAAAAAACACAACTTTTAAAATTGCATGTTTTACCTGAAAGTATTGAGGATACCATTCATATAGTTGGTTACCCTGATGGCCATCCTTACATGCGTCAATCAGAAGGTAAAATGATAAAAGAAGGTGCAGAATTATCAAAAATTGTTTACCATAACGCAAACACGAAGCAAGGAAGTAGCGGTAGTCCTATTATTAGAGAATCTAATAGTATTGTTGGTGTCCATACAAGAGCACCATCTGAAGGTAAAAATTATAATCGTGGGGTTCGTATGAGAGAGGATTTGCTTCCATTTATTGATGAGTGTATTAGACAAAATCAAATCTTTTTAGAAAATGAAGAAAAAGCTATGGCTGAAAAAGCAAAAATACAAGAACGTTACGAAGCTGAAACAGCTAAAAAACACAAAGAAGAAGGTAAAATAGAAGCTAAAATAGAGATGGTGAAGAACTTAATCGGTATGGCTTTGCCAGATGAACAAATTGCCAAAGCATCTGGTTTACCTCAAGAACAAATAGAAGAAATTCGTGCAGGTATGACGGCCGCTGAATAATAAATTCATTTTAACATGAAACAAAATTAAACATGAAGAAAACATCATGAACTGTTCAAAAATTATTACTTCAATACTTGCCGTATTTACATTTGTTTTTTTCTATGAATATCTGATTCATGGCATTTGCCTTAATAGTATTTATGAACAAACGCCAGCGTTATGGCGAACCCATGAGGTGATGAGTGATAAAATGCATTTTATGTTGCTCAGCCAATTTTTATATGCTGCCTCTTTCACACTTTTTTATGATTATCTCAGTAAAAAAATAAACACCCTTTTTAGGGGGATAGAATATGGTGCATTTGTAGGTGTGATACTTTCAGGTGTACAAATAGGCACTTATGCGTATCTGCCCATTTCATTTGAACTGATGGCCTGCTGGGTGTTCGTAACTTTTATTGAATCCCTTTTAGCAGGTGCTATTCTATCAATCATTTGGAGATGTTCTTTTTGTATTAAACAATAAACCATGGAATAGAGCACAACAAGCAACACCATTTTTTTTGATACGTTTGATCTTTACTGCTGGATTAATTTTTCTGTTGTAAATAGGTACGTTATATTGTACAATAAATCGTATAAGGAGGATGTTATGGAAATATATACAACAAGTCAAGCAAGAACGAACCTATTTAAACTGGTTGAACAAGTTAGCCAAAATCACGAACCAACTTATATTGTTGGAAAGAAAAATAAGGTTGTTCTTATTGCAGAAGATGATTATCAGGCAATGCAGGAAACGCTTTACCTTATGTCGAAGCCAGGTCTAAAAGAATTGATTATTAAGGCTAATGAAGAACCGCTTGGTACATATCAAGAAAATTTAAACTGGGACAATGTATAAAATTTTATATTCACGGCAAGCTGTAAAGGATGCTAAAAAAATAAAAGCATCTAATTTACACAAAAAATGCCAGTATCTTATACAAATTGTTGAAAGTAATCCTTTTGAGAGGCCCCCACCTTATGAAAAGTTAGTTGGTGATTTATCGGGATTTTATTCAAGACGTATTAATATACAGCATCGCTTAGTTTATACAGTAGTGGATGCTAAAAAAGTTGTGAAAATTTTAAAAATGTGGACTCATTATGAATAGTGTTGAAACCTAAAGAATTTTTTCAATTTTGTTATTATATTATTTATAAGTGACGCAAAACATTTGTTTTCAGTCTTTAGAGGAGGTGTCCAAAAAGGATCGGTTT
>DPKF01000130.1 GCA_003542655.1 Holosporales bacterium | reverse complement strand
CAATAAATTACATATACTACGTTAGGGGCAAGGCTAAAAAACCGACACAGACACAGCATTGCTAAAATATTATCTTTGCAAAAAAAGAAAGAGGAAAGATTATGATATTAAGAAATTGGGTATTACAAAATGTAAGTGACTTCAACAATAGGATTAAAACTGAGGAAGATGTAAAAATTAATGTTCTAATTCCATTTTTGAAAGAATTGGGTTATGAAACAACAGAAATGCGGTTTGAAAACACTATTGATGTACAAATTGGAACCAAAAAAGCAAGTGTGCGTTCTGATATTGAAATCTTTGTTGATGGTAATATTCAACTTATTATAGATGCAAAGGGACCAAAAATATCTATAGCGGAAAAGGAGATTTTGCAATCAACAAGTTATGCAAAACTAATTTCAACCCCGCCAGCTATCTATGCCATTACAACAAATGGACTTGATTGTGTAGTTACAAATATATATTCAGGTCAAAGAAGTGGTGAAATTCCAACGAAAGAACAATTAATAAGAGATGTTAATAAAACAAGGAAAAGAGAACTTTCTGAAATTGAAATCAGAGAAATCAAAAGTGTTTTATTGACCCTACATAGTCAAGATGAGCTTTTTAAAATTATAAACAAGTGTAAGGATATAATTGAAAAACGTGCTTTGATTCGTTCTGACCAGTCATTTAAAGAAATGACAAAGATTTTGTTGGTTAAAATGAATGAAGAAAGAAGGTCTAAAAACGAAGAAACCAACAGATTTATAAGCGAATTTATTAATAGGTGGGCGAAATCTGAAAGTGTTACAGAATTAGAAATATTTAAAAAATTATTTCAGGATGCAAAGAATAGTTACCCTGCAATATATAACTCAACCGAAGAACTATTTAAGATTTCAGACAATGCAAGCATTGTTGAAATTGTTAAATTATTAGAACCTTGGTCTTTTTTAGGTACTGGCGATGATATAAAAGGTGCAGTATATGAAATATTCTTAAAATCTACACTTAGAGGCGATTTTGACCAATATTTTACTCCAAGAGAAATAGTTGATTACATGGTTAAGTTTTCCGACCCAAAAATCGGTGATAAAATACTTGACCCTGCATGCGGCTCAGGTGGATTTTTAATACAATCTTTCAATCATGTGAATCAAAGAATTATTGATAGCCCATTTTCAGAAGTAGAATCTAAGAAAAAATTTAAGGAATTAATTGATAAATGTTTGTGGGGGCATGAAGCGGATGAGGATTTGCATGTTTTAGCAAAAATAAATTTAATTATGCACGGTGATGGATATAATAATATCTATCAAGGTGATACTTTGCGTTCTGATAAATTACCTGATAATCATTTTGATTTAATACTAACAAATCCACCTTTTACTATACGATATAATTTTGCTGATGTACTTTCTAATTATGAAATGGGAATTGGAAAGGAAAGTGAAGAACTTGATATATTGTTTACTGAGAAATGTATAAAAGCACTAAATTCTTCAAAAGGAGGGGAATTGTATATTGTTTTACCCGAAGGCTTGTTGAATGTTAAATCATACATAGGTTTTCGTGAATGGTTGTTAGGGCAATGTTACGTTGTAATGGTTGTAAGTTTACCAGAAGGAGCTTTTATTCCGTTTGGCAAATCTGTTTCAAAAACAACGATTATTGGCTTACGAAAAAAAGATATATTAAACCCCGAACAAAACAAACCTAATAAAGTCTTTTTAGGTAATGCAAAAGAGGTTGGTTATGAAACTGGAAAAACCTCATATAAGGTAAAAGAACAAAATGATTTGAATGAGTTTTTAAATAAATCTCAAACATACTTTGATGGTATTTATGAAACTGAATCAGGTGGAGAATGCGGTTGGATAGAACAAGATGAAATAACCACAAAAAGAATAGATGCAACTTATTTGCTAAATTCAATCGACAAAGCTTCACTGCATGAACGATTTGAAAATTTAGTTCCATTAAGCGAAATATGTGAAATTAACAATCGCTCACATTCACCCTCAAATGCAAGGATGTATTATTACCTTGAAATACCTGACATTTCACCTGATACTGGCACTATTTCAAATATACGGTACTTAAATGGTAGTCAAATTAACTCATCTATGAATTGCTTCACAGGTGGTGATTTAATTTATTCAAGAATAAACCCAAGGAAAAATCGTGTAACAGTAATACCTGATAATATTCAAAATGGTGTGGTATCAAAAGAGGTATATGTGTTGAGCCTAAAAGAGAATGATTATATAAGCAGTAAATATGTATTGTGTGCATTGCTTCAATCTAAAGCTGTAAAAAATCAATTAGTTAGGCTTGCAACAGGTTCTTCATCATCAAGGGCAAGAGTCCCCGAGGATGATATGATAGAATTTGTTTATATACCAGTTCCAGAAACAGATGTACAAGAAAGAATACATGAAAAGTATAAAGCTATATTGGATGAATATTGGAGTACATCACAGAATTTTATAAATGGATTCATTGATATACATGGGGAATTAATGTCAGATTTTCAACGCAATGATATTAATAAAATATAGAAAAAAAACGGATGATAAAAAAGCCCAGCCCCTAACACGCGGTATAAAAAATTGCCGGTTTAGTCGGTTATTCAAGGGTTGTAGCCCGCTTCAACTTTTGTGTAACTTGATAGGAAATCACTCGCAATCGGCAACTTTTCATACCGCCACCGTTATGCCTCATGCTAAAAGACATCCTCAAAATAAAGTTTATTGCTTGGATTTGACGGATTGAGATTATTTAAGGCTAACCTACCAAACTGACCTTTATCAAGTGATTTAGCGGTCATGGCATTTGACAATTCCTCGTGTGTAAATCCGTTCTGTTTTGCGAATGAAAAAACAACCTGAATCAAATCCACAAACTCAAATATGTCTTTGTGTTCACTTGCTTGAACTTCTGCTAATTCCTCACGAATTTTTATAGCATATAGCTTGTTTAATTCGTCTTGGTCTGTGATTGTTTCCCATTCACCCTCTTTTAGTTTTTCGGTAATGGCACTTCTGATTAATTTTTTTGGCTTCATTTTATATTTATTTATTGGTTAAAAATTAAAGTTGAGAAAGCACGAAGGCATAACAGCACCTATGAGCAATACAGCAAGATACTTACGTGCAACCTTGAAAATATCTGCAAGGTTGTACTGCTCATAGCTGCAACACGTTA
>DPKF01000030.1 GCA_003542655.1 Holosporales bacterium | reverse complement strand
GAACTTTTTAACAATATTATAAAACCAATTGAAGAATTTATAGACTTGCCAAACGAAGATACACTGCGTGTGCGTATTGCCCCCTATCCTTTAGGAGGATTAATTTTCGTATATGAAAATATTACCGATAAACTTAATTTAGAACGTGGTGTTAATACACTCCTTGCCGTTCAAAAGGAAACCATTAATCACTTATATGAAGCGCTCATTGTTATTGAGAAAAATGGCAAAATACAGTTCTTAAATCAATCAATGGAACGGTTGTTTCATATTCAAAATGCAAAAACGCTTGTTGGTACGCCTTTTAATGCATGGACTGCAATCTTTAAAAATTTTTTTCTGGATGAAAAACAACATACGAATTGGACACAGTATTTATCGTCATTATTTATCAATCGCCATCCTATTAATGAACGTTTATTTTTACTCAATGATTTGGTGATCAACTGGTTTTATACCCCCCTACCCGATGGATCGCATATGCTTGGCTTTTTAAATGTATCTGAAGAATGGAATAACGAACGTCAGTTAAAAGCATATAGTTTGGATCTTGAAAAGAAAAACACATTAAAACAAAATTATATTAACCAAGTAACACATGAACTGCAAAAACCGATTAATAACATTATTGGTTTTTCAAAGAGCTTAACGCAACAACTATTTGGCAAGCTCAATGAAAAACAATTAAACTATTGTCAGCTAATAGAAACCAACACAGAAAACGTAAAGTTTTTAATTGATGATGTTTTATGTCTCATTGGTCTGGATCAATATTCATTAACGATAACGCCCCACCCTTTTATTCTGCAAAATATGTTGAGCTCATTCAGATCAATGATAGAGCCAATTTTTCAAGAAAAAGGGGTTGATTTTACGATCACAAGCAAAGCAGAGGAAATAAAAGTAATCGGAAGCGAAAAACACTTAAAGCAGGCACTATTTGCAATTGTTAAAGATCTGACAATTTATACACCTGAACGTGCTTCAATCAACATAAATATTAAAAGTGATAAAGCAGGCAAACACCTCACAATAGAAATAAAAGCCCCCTACCATAAAAAACTTAATGCAGAATGCCAAACACTTGGCTATACCATCGCGCGTCGAATTTTGGATGCACATCATATCAAGCTGCAAAAACAATACAAGGCGGACACGCAAATTCTCGCCTTTGACATCCCTTTAAATGGTTAAAGTAATATAAAACAAACGCCGATATACCTTCCTAAACATTTGTGATTATACTATAGTAGTCTCTAGTCTATAAAAATATTTAAATAATGTCTTTAAAAGAAAAACTAAATAAAATTCTAGCGCACTATAGCCAGTTATCAGAACAGCTCTCTACGCACAATATGTCTGACACGAAAGGGTTTGCAAGCCTATCAAAAGAATATGCTGACTTGGGTGAAGTGGCTGCTTCCATCAAAGATTATAATAACAAACGACAACAGTTTGCTGATGCAAAATTAATGATGGAAGAAGCAAAAAATGATAAAGAACTAAAAGATCTGGCAGAAATGGAGTATCATGCTCTGAAAGAAGAACTGCCATTAATAGAAAATAATATCAAGCTGATGCTGCTTCCAAAAGATAAAGATGACGAAAAAAACGTTATTTTAGAAGTGCGCGCCGGTACGGGTGGTGAAGAAGCCGGCCTATTTGCTGCTAGCCTACTTAGGTTGTACCAACGTTATGCTGCGGTTAGGGGGTGGCAATTTGAACTGCTCAACTCTCAAAACACGGGCATTGGCGGCATCAAAGAAGCATCCGCTAATATAACAGGCAAAGGTGTATTTTCTAGATTAAAATATGAATCTGGCGTACACCGTGTGCAGCGTGTGCCTGAAACAGAATCTGGTGGTCGTGTCCATACAAGTGCTGCAACGGTTGCTGTACTGCCTGAAGCAGAGTCTGTTGACATTGTCATCGAACCAAAAGACTTGAAATTTGATGTCTTTCGGTCATCTGGTGCAGGTGGACAGCACGTTAACACAACTGACAGTGCAGTACGTGTTACTCACATACCAACGGGTGTTGTCGTTGAATGTCAAGATGGAAGATCTCAACATAAAAACAAAGAACAGGCCTTAAAAGTTTTACGATCACGTATATACGAAGCAGAACGTCGTAAAAAAGATGCAGAACGATCCGAAGATAGAAAATCTCAAGTCGGAAGCGGAGACAGGTCTGAGCGTATTAGGACCTATAATTTCCCGCAAGGGCGCGTTTCAGATCACCGCATAAACTTAACGCTATATAAAATTAATCAGATTATGGAGGGTGAATCACTTGATGAACTTATTGATGCACTAACAGCCCATGATCAAGCAGAAAAATTATCTAAAAGTATAAATAAATAACTTTTATTTATCCTATTATAATGGTAGGATTTAAAAGTAATGTGCACACCATAAAATGGTGTAATGGTTAAACCATTAAGTAAATGGATATTTATTATTAAAAACTGTTAAAAATATTAGATGATTTATGCTGCATTTAAAATGCCCGCTGCATAATTTTTTTTAAAAAAAACTTAAAGTTATTAATATATTTTTAAGAAAGTTTTTGTAAACTAGAATTAAAAGGGTATAAAGTATATACGAGGTAATTTATGAAGGATGCATATTTTGAATCAGTTGTTATGGTGGAACGTATTCATCGTTTGTTCTTAGATGTGTTAAAAGTTGAACTTGAAAAAACAGGTACGCACGACATTAATAATGTGCAGGCTTTAGTGCTATACAACATCGGCGAAGGTCAACTAACTGTTGGTGAGCTTACAAACCGTGGATATTATCTAGGGTCTAATGTTTCTTATAATTTAAGAAAAATGGTGCAGTATGGTTATGTTGAGCAAATTCAATCCGCACATGACAAACGATCTAGCCATGTTAAACTAAGCGAAAAAGGCGTCACGCTATACAAAAAACTTGATGAAATTTTCCAAGATCATAAAAAAATCTTAGAAGAAAAAACTGTTAATATCGATACAGAACAATTTTTATTCACGTTAAAGACATTAGAAAAATTTTGGGGATCTCTCCTTGTAAGATTTTAGGAGAATATAGATGATCATCTTTAACTAATGGTACAACGCAACCCTATTTCATGCAATATGCCAGTGACGCGTGGTTAGCGCTTGCCATGTATCGTATTAGTATGTTAAATATTGAGAATAGCTTGAATTAGAATCATAATGACAAAAGAAGATTTAATTGAATTCACCGGTATAGTAACAGAATTGTTACCCAATGCAACTTTTCGTGTGAAGTTAGAAAATGAACATATTATACTAGCGCATACATCAGGGCGTATGCGTAAAAACCGCATTCGTGTTTTAGTGGGCGACACTGTCACAATTGAAATGACGCCGTATGATCTGACAAAAGGCCGCATTACATTTAGACAAAAATAGATTTCTTTGCTGGAGTTACAATGAACCGTTTATTACGGCCTTACCTTACCCAAAAAGTAAGAGCTTTTTCCTTAATTGAAGTTGGTATGGCACTACTCATTATTGGTGTTTTAATTGGGGCTGTTCTTAAAGGTAAAGATATTTTAGATTCTGCTAAATTGTTTAGTATTACAAAAGATTTTCAAAACATAAAGCATTCTGTTGCTTCATATCAAGATACATACCATTATTTACCTGGAGATGATCCTGAAGCAAATCGTTTTGGTACAACGATAACACCAGGAAATGGAGACCAAAAAATATCGGCAGAAGAATCTGGGCAAGTGTGGATTCATTTAAAAGCAGCTGGTTTGTGGAAAAATCAAGAAGCACCAACATCTAAACTAGGTGGAATCTACAGCCTGTCAACAAACATTGAAGGAGAAAGTTGGATTTCTTTAGCTTTAAATGCCAATGGAGACGCCCTGTTAACGCCAAAACAAGCTGTAGAGCTTAAAGCAAAATTACAATCTATGGATAGCGACTTATCTGATGAAGATATTATCATTGATAATGGTCAAGGCGCACTAAACAACTGTGTTGCGAACGGGCGAATCAATCACGATATCAAACAAAAAGTTTGTATTATACGGTGCAAGTTAAGTTAGTAATTAGCACACACTTGAAACATCTTTAAACCCCATTCTTCTAAATGAATGAAAAGAACCATACTAACGCTTGTGTCCACAAAGCGTCATATTTGGAAAATTTAAGATTATTAGATCATGCTACGATATTTTTTCTCATTTTAGACATGTTTGTTTTCTGATGGGGCCACCGCAACGTTCCCACAGTGCCACTGCCACCGACCTCCCGCCGCCACGAAGCTACAGTTCCCCCTGCTTCTTAAA
>DPKF01000158.1 GCA_003542655.1 Holosporales bacterium | reverse complement strand
CAAAAAATATTCTTGGAAATATCCAGCGGGTTCATATTCTGTTAAATATTTTAAAAAAGACGCACCCTACAAAACCCTATGATTTATTGATAGATTTTAGTCAAAGTATTGCAACCTTATTGGATGAGGTTATTTTATCGGGCATTGCGCCAAATGAAATATTATCCTATTTTTATACGCTGGGTGATATAAAGCCGCACCAGCAGATATTGCATTCAACACTTGTGACGTATTATGACTATCTTCATAAAAATCATCTTATAGAGCGCACGCAGCAAAATTTTAATGATATTATTGATACGGCGCACTTACTGGAAGAAACCTATTATAATAATAAAAAGTTACCACACCCCATTATTTTAGCAGGGACGACAGGCACAATACCAGCTGTTCAAGTATTAGCAAAAACATTACTCAGCCTTGAAAATGGATATGTTGTTTTGCCTGGTTTACAAAAGTCTTCTCAAGACTATCCTATTACGCATCCCTTATATACCCAGGCAGCATTTGTAAAAGCAATTGGAAAAGAAGATACGGCTTATCAACATTGGTATAGGGTAGGGGCTGACAATTCTGAGCTGATGTCTTTTTTTGATAATCACATTCAAGATTTGCCTGCGCAAAATAATTTTCTATTTTTAAAAGCAAAAACTTTACTTCACGAGGCACAGCTTGTAACAGCAGTTATCCGGCATCATTTAGAAGAATCGCCAGATGATGACATTGCAATTGTGTGCGCTGATCCAAAATTATCTTTATATATTCAAAATAGCTTGCAAAAGTATAATTTCCAGGCGAACAGTTCTTTATCACTTTCTATCAAGCAATCTGTGGCTTTTAAGTTCTTATTGCTGTATTTAAATTTTCTGCAGGTTCAAGATTTAAAATCTTTATTGGCGTTGGTGAAACATCCGTTTTTTCAAGTGACGGGGCGTATAAATGTTTTGAATAATATAGATGCTTTTGAGGCAAAAATTAAAATAGATGATGTTGAAACCTACGCAAAATGTTTAAAGCTTTTTCCCGATTTAGAAATAAAAACACAAGGACATTTATCAATAATAAAATGGTTTAACTATATCAGAAAAAATCTAGATTATATGTCAGCAGAAGCCTATGGCATAAAACATGATGGGGAAGCGGTTTTTCAATTTTTTGATGAGCTTAGTCTTTTGGAGAAGAAAAATCTTTCACCTGTACCGTTACAGGTGTTTATTGATTATGTGAAATCATCGTTTAAACTGGCGCCACCTTTAAATAATCAGGACAATTTACATCAACGTGTTACCATGGTTGGTAGTTTAGAGGCACGTCATATTACAGCCTCAATTGTTATTTTAACAGCCCTTAACGAAGGACAGTGGCCACCAACGATTAAAAATGATATTTGGTTGTCAAAATTAGATCGGGAAAAACTAGGCATGCCTGCATTAGATAGGCGTTTAGGATTGTCTGCACATGATTTTGCCAGTACCTTAAGCGCTAAAAAAGTATATTTCACCCGGTCTTTAAAAATTGATGGCACACCAACACAAGAATCCCGCTGGTTAAGGCGATTATTTGTTTTTTGCATAGAATCTGAAGAACAAAAAAAAGCGGCTGAATGGTTTTATGATATTGCCAAGCAATTACAATTAAGTGAAACCGCAGATTATCAACATAAAGCGCCATCATATCCGCTATGTAATACAAAGATTAATAAGTTAAGTGTCAGTGCATTAGAGTTGCTTAATAAAAACCCCTACACGTTTTACACGCGCTATATATTAAAATTACGGCCTCGAAATCCCTGGTTTCTAGGTCTGTCACCAGCAGATATAGGTAACATAATTCACAAAATTTTAGAGCATATTTCTTTTGATACAGATCAACAGGATTCTTTTTTAAACATCATTAAAAAGGCAATTGATCCACTAAATATTGCGCCACCACAAAAAATCTTTTTACAAAATCAAATCAGCACAGTTGTTAATTTTGTTGTAAATGCCACGCAGGTTGCCTTACCTCAAAAAATTCTTCGTGAGGAAAAATTGCAGGCTGTCCTTAATAATTTTATGGTTTATGGTATCGCTGATAGAATAGATTTTGTCCATAATCAAAATGAAATACATCTTATTGATTATAAAACCGGTGTGGAACCCTCAAAAGCTATGATAGAAAAAGGGGAATCCTTTCAACTTCCCCTTTTAACCTATATGCTAAGTTGCATGTTTAAAAAAGACTACGCGAATATTATATCGGCGTATTGGGTTTTAAAGGGGTATGCGAAAGATGATACGGGGAACGGTTGTAAAATATCAGCACGACCGCAAACACCAGAAAGCATTGAATTTACTATAGATATTGTGAAAAAATTGTTGAAACATTTTTTAGAAAATCACAATCCATTCTTGCCAACCGATGAAGTTTATAAAAACCAGGGTGTGCACCCTTTGGAACGTTATTAAAATTTTGTACAAGGTGACTTGGCATATAAGTAGTTTTTACTGTATTCTATATGTGTAATCCATTTGTTTATTCAAAAAATGATGCGTATTTTATTATCACTTTACTTTTCTTTATTGTGCACAGTTTTTTATGCTGCTGAAAAGTCGGCAGGAATTGTTGTTGATGGCGAGACTGGTCGTATTTTATACGCGTCTAATGCAACGGCACAACGCTATCCGGC
>DPKF01000182.1 GCA_003542655.1 Holosporales bacterium | reverse complement strand
TTGGTTACGGAACTCAAAAAAGAAGTGAAGTAACAGGTGCAATTTCAAGTATTTCTGGATCTTCTATTCAAGGTTTGGTTACACCAAGTTTTGAAGGCCAATTGGCCGGACGATCTGCCGGAGTGCAAGTGACTTCAAATACTGGTATTATTGGAGAAGCGCCAAGAATTAGAATTAGAGGTATTGCATCTATCGGATCAGGAACTTCCCCGCTTATTGTAGTGGATGGAATGCCTGTATATTCAGGAGATGTTGGTGGTTATGCTGCTGCCAACGGCTTGGGAGATATCAATCCAAATGACATTGAATCATTCGAAATCCTTAAAGATGGTGCTGCAACCGCAATTTATGGTTCACGTGCCGCTAACGGCGTTATTTTAATTACTACAAAAAAAGGTAAAAAAGGTACAATGAAAGTAAGTTACAATAATGTGACTGGATTTGCTTCTGCAATTAAAACCTTCGATTTATTAGAAACACCAGACTTTTTAGTGATTTCTAACGAGAAAGCTACAAATTCCGGTGCGACGGGACCTTGGGCAGTCGGGAATACATTCAATACAGATTGGCAAGATGCAGTGCTAAATGATAACGCACTTCAAATAGATCATAACCTTTCTATGAATGGAGGAAGTGAAAGCACAAAATATTTTATGTCTTTTGGCTATACGGATCAAGATGGTGTAGCGGTTTCCAATAATATGAAACGATACAACATTAGATCGAGTGTAGAACATGATTTAAATAAATGGTTAACCATTGGAGGGAATATTGCTGTAACAAGAACTGAATATAACGGTTTAAATACAGGCGGTAGTTCATTGTCTGGTAATATTTTTAATGCCATCAGACAATTACCAAACACGCCAATTTTAAATTCTGAACACCCAACAGGTTATAATTTATCTTCGGACAATCAAACTGTTGGACAATGGGACAATCCTGTTGGTCAAACAGATAAAATCTCAAATATTGCTTACGTTTTATCAAAAAATAAATTCCAATCTAAAATTAACAGAACTATTGCTGGTGCATTCGCTTCAGCTAAAATAGTAGATGGTTTAACATACAGATTTCAGGCAAGCGTTGACAATCCTTTAACGACTGGATTCTTATATTATAATCCAGTGCATGGTGATGGAAAAGGTTCAAATGGTCGATTACAAAATAACAGCACAGATTTGTTAAGATGGAACGTTCAAAATATTTTGACATATAACAAAACTTTCTTAGAGGCACACAATGTTGATGTAACAGGCGCTGTTGAATTTCAAAAGGAGAAAAACCAATCCTTTTTTGGAGTGGGTACGAACTTGCTTGATGAATTCTACAATAAAAATTTAGTTACTGGCGCTTATGCTAACCAAGAATCTGGCGGAAGTGTAACTGAAAATGGCATCATGTCTTATATTGGAAGGATAAGTTATAATTACAAACAAAAATATTTCCTTCAAGGTTCATTAAGACGAGATGGAATTTCAAAATTGAGTGAACCTAATAGATGGAATAACTTTACAGGATATTCTGCAGCTTGGAATATTGCAAATGAAGAATTCTTTAAAGATTTAAATTCTGGCATCTCTAACTTTAAAATCAGAGGTTCTTATTCTGAAGTTGGTAACACTGAAATTGGAAGTTACCCTTATTTAGGCTTAACATCTGCTTCTAAATACGGTAGTGCTAATGGAATTGCATTCACGCAATTCGGCAATGATCAACTACTTTGGGAAACAAGTAAAAAAACTGACTATGGTGTTGATTTAGCATTATTTAACAACAACCTTAAATTAACTTTTGATTACTATAATAATGAAATTGATGGTTTAATCTTGTCCGTTCCGGTAGCACCTTCATTAGGTGTTCCTGACAATAGAGTTAGGAAAAACATTGGTTCAATGAGTAATAAAGGTTATGAATTCTCTGTTGATTATACTGCTGTTTCAAAAGAAAACTTTAACTGGAATATAGCTGCCAATATAACTTTTGATAAAAATGAAGTTTTAAGTATTCCTGACGGTCAGGATATATTGGGAGGTACATTTACAGACGCTAACTATGCCGCTAACTTAATTATCAGAGAAGGAGAATCTATTAATTCCCTCTTTGGTTATAGATATTGGGGAGTAAATCCAGCCAATGGAAATCCGGTATATTACAAAGAGGATGGATCTTTGGTGCAAGGAAACATAGCGACATCTAACTATAAAGTTTTTGACCCTGCAAACCCATCTGACATATCACAAGCATCTTCATTAAGTGCAGCTACAGACAGAACTGTTTTAGGAAACACACTTCCTACTTATTATGGCTCAATTATTAACAGAATGAGTTATAAAGATTTTGACTTTAGCTTTATGTTTAGATTTAGTGGCGGAAACAAAATTTTTAATGCCACACGCAGAGATCTTATGACTCAAAGCTTCAGTAACAATGGAACTGAAATCTTAGGAAGATGGCAAAGTGCTGAAAATCCTGGAGATGGTATTACACCAAAACTTGATGGCGCTAAAAATACTTTCATTAATCAAACAAGTAATGCAACATCAAGATTCGTTGAGGATGGCGATTTTATTAGTTTGGATAATATTACTTTGGGTTATAAACTTCCTAAAATTTTAACTGAAAAAATAAAAGTGGATATGATCAGATTCTTTGTTCAAGGGCAAAATATGCTGATTATTACAGACTATAAAGGACTTAACCCAGAAATGGAAAGTGGTGGCGTTGATTTAAATGGAACACCTCGTGCAAAAGTAATGTCAATAGGTGTTAATGTTAATTTGTAATTTGTTAAAAATGAAAAAAATATTAAATTATTTAATTATTTCTGTTTTTGGAATCGGGATGATTTCATGTACAGAAGAGAATCTTTTGGATCTTAGTCCTATTAATAACATCTCAGTGGATGATGCATATTCATCGCCTTCGCTGATTGAAAGTTCACTCAATGGTATGTATAATGCCGCAGCGATAGGACAATATAATAGTACACTTCCTAATGGAGGTAGAGGATTTATTTGGGGAGCAGCTTTTGTGCAACAAGGAGATAATAGAGGTGAAGATGTCGTAAACACTGCCGCATTTTACCAATTGACCTATACAGCCACTTATGATGCTGGTACCGCAAACAATGTATATTATTGGGTTGACGGTTACCGATTAATTAATAGATGTAACTTAGTTATAGAGGGTGTAACCAAAGCGGTAGCTGGAGGAATCATTACCCAAGCTGTTGGGGATAATTACATTGGCCAGGCAAAATTTTTAAGAGCCATTACGCATTTTGAGTTGTTGACTTATTTTGCAAGACCTTATAATTTTTCTGCCGGCGCAACACATCCTGGAATTCCATATAGAGAGGTTGGTGTTGACACCCAAGGGGAAATTGATTCTGAAATTTTAAAAGGAAGAAACACAGTAGCTGAGTGCTATCAAAAAGTGATAGCCGATTTAAATGATGCAGAAACCTTGATTACAAATGCCACATTAACCAAAGCTTCCAAAAATGCTGCTGCTGCCTTTAAAACAAGGGTCTATTTGCATATGAGAGATTGGGATAAAGTAATCACTGAAGGAAATAAGTTAACAGGCAAATATACGCTTACAGCTTCTCCAAATGGTCCTTTTATAAACAGTTATGTAAATACGGAATCTATTTTTTCAATAATTCATGATGCAACTTCAAATCCGGGGGTGAATGCTGCTTTAGCATCTCAATATAATGCCAGAACACTAGTTACTATCAGCCCAATTATATGGAGAGATCCAAGTTGGTTGATTGATGATAAACGAAGAGAAGACAATTCAGTCGGTGCTGTTAGAGGTACTGGAATGGTGTTTACTTCTGGAGGTAGAAAGTACACTTTAAAGTATAAAGATGCCGTAAATTATACAGATGCGGCACCGGTGATAAGATATGCGGAAGTTGTATTAAATATGGCAGAAGCTTATGCCAGAAAACCTTCACCAGATTTAGCAACATCACTAATATTGCTTAACAGCGTTAGAAACAGAGCTTTAGCTGATGTGGGAACCCAAGCGTACCAAGCTTCTAATTTTGCCAATGCCAGTGCATTGGTAGGGGCTATTTTAAAAGAAAGAAGGATTGAATTCTTGATGGAAGGCAGAAGATGGTCAGATATTCACAGATTGCAAAATGATGATATGCATCCAATCGACGGTATCCCCGCAAAAGTTGCCAATGGCGCACCAGATGCAGCTTTATTTGCACTAGGAACTCCATACACGGGTCCATTTGGCGTAAATGCAATACCTGGATCTGACCCAAGATTTTTATGGCCGATACCACAAATAGAGTTAAATGCTAATCCTGGATTAGCTGGACAACAAAATCCAGGTTGGTAATCACATTAACTAATACATTTTTTTTAATCAAACCATCCGCCCTAAAGCGGATGGTTTTTTTATTCCCCCAATATCCCTACATTTGCACCATGGAAAACGAAACTTCAAAAATATTTGGCATTCGTACGGTTATAGAAGCCATAAACGCTGGTAAAACCATCAGTAAAGTGTATCTGCAAAAAGACTTAAGCGGTCATTTATTTTCAGAATTAAACAGCCTTATCAAGCAACATAACATTGCAACCAGCCACGTTCCTGTTGAAANNNNAAATTTCTGATGTCCGTAATTTTGGTGCCATCATAAGAACGGCGGAATGTGCAGGCGTAAACGGAATTGTGATCCAAAAACAAGGGAATGCGCCCATAAGTGCCGATACCATAAAGACCTCCGCAGGTGCTGCGTTTAAAATGCCTATTTGTAAAGTAGACCATATTAAAGATGCCATTTTCCAATTTCAGGCGACAGACATTCAATTGGTTGCAGCCACCGAAAAAACAGACACCTTAATTTACGACATCGATTTAACATTGCCAACGGCCATTATTATGGGTTCGGAAGATCGCGGAATCAATCCGTCTATTTTAAAAATTGTTACCCACAAAGCGAAATTGCCCATGT
>DPKF01000172.1 GCA_003542655.1 Holosporales bacterium | reverse complement strand
AGGTGTACTTGTTTGGACGCTTACGGAAGTTCAACACAAAATCCCTTTGTTTTTATTGATACGCTGGGTGAAATTTCTTGCTCACAAGGTGCAGATTTTTGCGCAAAATAGTCCTTATCAACTTGCCCACAACTCGTAAGTTGCACAGGAATAAAATGAGGATGCGCTTTAGGTGCCACGTCATTTTAGCTGCGCTGACCTTCGGTTCTGGCTTGAATTTTTCTGTTGCACCAGCCTGACCGTTACTAATTAACGGTTGCGTTGTGGAGGCTGGATTCGTCGTGCACAAACCTGAATATTGTGTGTTAGAAGAGGCCTGTAAAGCGCTTCTCTTGCTCAACCTTAGCCAATTGTTAAATGACTTAAAGCTAATATTTTGCGTTTTGCAAAAATCTGTTTGCGAGAGACAACTTGCCTTAAATGCATCAACATACCCTGCACGTTCAGCTTGTGTATACCGGATTGCCATATTTTTTACCTATTGCATAAGAGCTAAAAAAAATATGACAGACCTTGAAACTTAAAAAAAGATGCGTTTATTTGGACGCTTACAATTGTATAATTCACTACAATGCAACAATTTTAAATGATGTAAAATGTGAAAGTGATCGCGTTGAAGACTTTAAACGCAGTGAATTAATCACAAGATTTTCTCCTGCAGGCTTCTCCTATCTTAACTTTCAAGGCAAATTTGTTTTTCTAAATGATACAGAAATGAATGATATAAATGCACTTATGAAACGACTTTATAAAGTCAAATTATAGTAAATAAATTCTATACTGGGAATTTCGGGGGGCTAATTTAAAAGCCCGAAATTATAAGATGCATCCTGCTTCCGTTTATGTTGATAATGCAGTGTAGCATAAAGTCAACTTATTAACTGCAGGGAATTCTTCTACAATTTCTCGCCACTGATCATCTTTACCACCAACAGCAACATGGAAAAGTTTGTCAAAAATACCTCCAAGCATTGTTTTCCATAATAAGATGTTCTCTTCTATCATTAACCGCCTATGTTCATTAATATGGGGCCAAAAATCTAAAAAGGCTTTCATTGAATCACTATCCCAACTTAAAAAAGAAAATTTGTTTTGCCACTCTTCTATCTGTTTTAGGGCATATCCATTTTCCAAAATAATTGATAAAACTGATTTAAACTGATTCTCATCAAATTCTCTCATTTTTAAAAAATCATATAGTTCTTTAAAATTTATCCAACGTAGTGTATCTGGATTACATATCTCTTCTAAAAAACTATTTTTATCTTCTATTGTAAATTGGCCATGCTCAAGACGGTCATTAATAAATTCACTATATTCATCACAAATATATTTTGCGACAAGTTGAAGGTTCATTAATCCTTCTTCATATGTATCAATAACAGATAACGCATTCATAATAGAGATTAAAGAGTTGTAAAGATCCATTGGAAAAGGATTTAAAACATCTAAAATTTGTATAATTTTATTTCTGTCTTGATTATTTCCTCTTATTTTTTCAATAATCGTTTTAAAAAAACCTTCCTTAAATGAATAAACTTTATCAACATCTTCATCTTTTATAAGTTCATCCCATTTTTCTTGTGAATCAATATTGGGGTATACACTTTTTATGGACGCTAAAACACAATCTGTGACAGCTTTTAAAAAATGTAATTTTTGTATCAACGAAGGCTGGTTTTCTTGATTGTCTTCTAATGGAAATCTTTCATGAGAAAAAAGTGTTATAAAAGAAAAATTATTAGGCCCCATAGCACATAAATCTAACAAAATATTGAGTTCATCAGGACTTATATGCTCTATAGATTCTTGTTCCATATATGTTTGTGCGTTCTTTATATTGGTATACCCTTGTATGATTATAGGTAACGCTAGAGCCATAGAGGATATGGAAAATTTAGGAAAAAAATCTTTTATAACTGTACCCTCTATTGACAGACCTTCTTTCATCTCTTCATTATAAATTTCATAGGATTTAGCAAGTGCAAGTGTATCAATTAAACTCTTTGATGAAAGATCACAATACCCAATCATAGTGATAAAGGAATCTAAATGTGTTTCATCCAATTTATAAATCTGCACGATTGTCGGCATAAATATATAGGGTAAATATGAAACAAACTTCTTTTTCTGAGGTGATAAATAACTATATGGAGCAATTATTTGACAAAGTACTTCATAGTTTTCAAAAAATTGTTTGGCTTGTTCATCGTATCTACACTGTTTTAAGAAATGATAAATCTCAAGTGGGTTTGGGAATAAATGACTTACTAAGGCATAAAGGGTTAAACTTCTATCATTTTCTGTCATATCAACAATAGATTTTAACAAAGCCCCTTTTTGTTCACGTAAAGGCTTTCTTTCAAGAAAAGCCCTGTATCCTTGAAGAAGAGAACAAGAAACCTTTATCGTTTGATCTGAAAATAAGGATTTTGCATCATGGATTTCGCTTAAGGGAATATTTTTTGTTAAAAAAGCTTTTAAGTATCTATATAACTCTTTAACCTCATCTCGGGCAGTAACATGGGGGAAAATAGAGTGCGCTGTTTCTTTCAGTTTATCAAGCGTTTCCTGATCACATTTTAAAAAAGATAGAAGTGTGGTGTCAGAAAGTTCTTTATATTTTAAAAATTGATTGGCAACCTCATTTTCAACAAGCAAAACAGAGTTTCCCTTTGCATCCAATAAATCTATAGCATGATTTTTGGAATGTATCCCCACTGATAGCCATGCTTGTTTTAAGAAAAAACATTTTTCCAAGGCATCTTTGGCTTCTTCTAAAGAAAAAGAATTAAGATGTTCTTTAATATTCATAAGGCTTATGACAAGCGCATTTTGTAAAGTGAGGAAAAACAGCTTCTTCTGATTTTTAAACCCTTCAGTTCGTTCATGAATAAAACGCCCAACCTGTTGCGTCAAGCGATGAATCCCAATATATTTATTTCCTTCACCTTGATATGAAATAATATTTTTTTTAACCAATAATTTAAATACTGAATTTTTAGGGTCTAAAAAATTCAAAACGTCTATAGAGTTTTTATCTGCTTGTAAGTAGCAAAGTGTGTGAAGTGCTTTTTTTTCTCTGTTAGAAAACTTATCATAGGAAACTAAGAATGAAGTAAGTAGACTTTTTTTAGTTAATTTTTCGTCCTTAGGCGGCTTTATTTCTATAGAAGGAGTATCATCATCACTATCAGATAGATATTCTATTCCTTCTTTTCTATAATAAGTTGCGAGTGAGGTAAATTTTTCATCAAATAATATTATATACGCACCTACATGAATATTTTCATCTATAATATATGAACAGGCTAAGTCTAAAGCCAAAGGCAAATAATCCAATTTTTTGGCAAGCACTTTTAGTTGATTTTCATTTTCAGTCGGGTTAGATTCTTTTGGAAATTGTATTATGTTTTGCATATAACGAAGTGCTTCAGCTTCGGAAAAAACGTCCAGCCTGATTGAGGAGACATCGTAACCTGGATTCATCCTGGTTGTCACGACACTATGTCCACCTTCCAGGCGCCTGGCTTCAAACTCTGCTAGCGTTGGTGCATTATCATAAACAATCAGGAATTGTTTACCGTGCAAAGCTTTTTTCAGCGATTTTTTAAGATAGTTTAAATCAATTTTCTTATCATCAGGAACAATAATATCTAAATCATCCAATAATTCTACGTAAGCTTGTTTAGTACTCTCCTCAGTCTCTGCAGGAATCCAGGCAACAACATCAAAGACGCCGTGTTCTTTAGCTTCTTGTACAAAACGGGCAGCAAGTGTACTTTTTCCAACACCGCCCATACCGGTGATCACAACAGTGCCATTTTTATGAAGCTCACGATACAGTTTGGTGAGGCACGTTTCAGCTGTTGCAGGCACATACGTATCTACAAAGTGTATATTGAATTTTGGCAAATTAAACGGTATTGTGGCGACTTCATGTTTGTAATCGTTTTTCCACATCCGTGCTGCTTTATTAACGTTTTCAAGATTTTTACAGTACTGCTTATGAACTTCTTTCCATAAAGAATCTTTAAGAGGATTTCCTCCTTCACTACGTATGCAATAAATAATTTGCGCAGCATGATGAAATATTATTTTCTGCAATTCGCATGTATAACGATAAATATCTATTAATTCTTTGTAATGCCCTAGAATATACCCGTGTCTATCTTGTAAACACCTCATCATTCGTTCTAATCCGGCCCGCGTTCCTGTTAATTCATCAGGCAATCCTAAAGCAGAAAAGTCCATCTTTAATCTGGGATTTTCTTCTATCAAACCGCCTTCATACAGTTGAACATAATGTGCTCTAGGCAATTCTTCAAATATAAAATCCATTTCTTGTAACTCCATCGGAAATAGTTTCTTTATATACCATGGTAATTGTTCTATAGATGGATGTAAAATGGATATACTTTCTTTTAAATCAGGGGTAGCTTCTTTTTGTAGTAACTTAGTGCTTAACGGAAAAATTATTTGTTCACCCAATTCAATATCCCATGTGAGAGATATCCAATGGACAATATGAGAAAGAATTGTTTTAGTTATACGTGTTCCAAAATTATGGCCTCCTGTAACCCCATGAGTGTGGATAGCAACAATTATAGGAATAGTCCTCAAATAGTGCCAAATAGGGCTACCACTTTGTCCACAAGAAGTAGTCATTGAATACGTTAATAAAAATTGTGAAACTGACTCTATAGTATCTGCCATACTATACATCTGATCTCCATTTTTATCTTTACTTATTGGATAACCTGTAAGCCTAAACTGCTCGAGTCCTCTCTTCAGATCATCATCATTTGGATAATATGCTAATTGTGCGTAACCAAGGCGCTGGAAATTTTGGTCTACAGGAACTGTCGACAAAACTAATAATGCCAGATCATAATTTTTATAATTGTTGCCTTTGGTTCTATCTAAAAAACCCGGTTCTACAAAAAATGCAGCAACTTCATAAAAGCCAAATGGTGAGCTATCTGGTGTTCTAGCAGGATGAAAACGTATAGATTTTACCATACCACCTTTGTTTTTATCATAAATGTTATGACCACACGTTAATACATGACGCGGGCCTACAAGCGTGCCAGTTCCTATGGCAATACTGTCATACTCAAACGAAAGCTCTAATTTTCCAATTAAATTAAATGGCCATTCTTGTGATAACTCCCTGGGAATAGTTTCCCTCAAATCCCATTCCGTTCTTTTGAGCGTAGCACTTTGTGACTCTTCTGGTTTATTATACGGAGAGTATAAAACACCGTCTTTTTCTTTAATTAAAAAATCTTTTTCTGTTTTTATAAAATTTATATGTTCCCCAGCTTTTAATCTATGAAAGTTAGTTGATTCAGACGTTAAATCATCCTGCTCTAAATGTCCCGTTTGTTCACTAGCTAAAATTTCTTTTAATAGTACCAAACTACAAAATATCATTAATAAGAATTTAAATTTACTATGTACCATACTAAAAATCCTTAATGTAAGTTGAGTGTTTTTAAAATATTTTTATATAAAAATTCACGGGGAAAACCCCCCGTGATTTTATGCTTTCTTAATAAAAATTATAGGAGCATCCAACTCCTTTGTTCATCTTTTATATTATTTCTACTAATTTCCTCATCTGAATTAATTGCGTCTCTTATGCTCTCTTCATCACAAGAAATACTGGAAATTTCTTCCTGTAGTTTACGTCTTTCTCTTTCTTCCATATGCTGATTATGTAGCTTTAATATTTCAGGATCTGCCGCATAACTTTGCCTAAATTGTCTTGTGTGTTCAAGGGTAGCAATTTCCGACACTAATTTGCGACAAGCAAATAAGTTAGGTTTGGCTAAAGACAAAAAAGCCGACCTAACATAAAAATCACATTTTCTTTTTTTAGTATTTCCACCCAAAAATCCTGCTTTTAACTCTGATGCATTATAATATAAATACAGAAGATTCAATCTTAATACCCCGTCATTATTAGTTGTTTCGCCCATACATAAACTATTAAAATTTGTAGAGCCCGTACAATAATCAAATATCACAAAATTTGTACTATTATTTTGGTTTTTATCCCTGTTTAGTAGAACATCGCAAACTGCTGTAGCCCCTGCACTTAATACTCCTTTTGCAACGCTGCTAATAAAAGTGAACAAAGCAGTACTTATATTTACCTGTGTTTCTTTAGCTCCATATTTTAATTCAAGACCTGGTACAACATTCCATTGGCATGCTACAAACACATTCAAATACTTCTGAAAATGACTGACTGCCTCCACAGCATTTTTTGGTCTTACATCTTTTTTTTCCTTTTCACCTTGATATTCCTCTAATAAATTATCCGCACTCCGTTGAGCTATAAACAAACACTGGTCAACAAAAAAACTATTATCTGAACTCATACCACTCATATGATGAATTACATCACGTCCGACGGTACTTACCGCTGAATGTTCAGAAGGAACAAGATCACCAGTGGTCCCAGTTTGTTGTTGAGTAAAGAGTTCAGGATAATCCTTTTTACTCAATAAAGGTTCAATAAATCTCGATTTAGATTGCACTATTTCTTGAGGTATAGTGAAAAAACCTAGTGTTATTGATGATAGAGGAGTAGGTATATCTTCTGAAGCATTTACCATGGTTCCAAAAGCACAGGCGCCACATAATAAGTATGTTTTTAATTGAGTTTTCATAACGAAATTTCCTTTTCAATAAGCTAATGTGAACAGTATTGTTCACATTTAAAGATGCGTTTTATATCATCCAACTAGAAGGTTATGCATCAAAAGAAACAGTCCTAAAGTTAACTTTCCACAGCAAATTCTTCCTGACTTCTTTATGCGCCTCTAAAAATTTAGAGTCAACAAATCATCTCCCACAAAATTTATGTCATTTCGGAAAATCATGAAAACACGTAAGCAAACACTATAAAAACCATTGAGATAAATATTTTCCTGTCTGCATTACTTTTATATTATCGTAACGGTCAAAGAACAGCACCGCACAGCACGGGTTTGTTGATCCTAAAAACATCGTTTCAAAGATTAAAAATAAGTATCAAGAAAAAAATTGACTATCTTAGGCTTTCCATAAACTAGAAATGGGTAATGCCCAAAAACCATCACCAAAAGAAAGCTTATGCGCCCCTGTGTACAAAACAATTCCCTTAAACGGTTTTTTATTTGAGAATTTATTTTTAAACCAAAACAAATGCTTAAAACTATCTTTAGAAACAGATGATCCTGCTTTTACTTCTATGCAAACGATATCTCCATCACCATTTTCAATTACAAAATCAATTTCTCGTTTGTCTTTATCGCGGTAATGAAATAAGTGGTAAGGCTGACTTTGGGCATCAATTAACGCTGCAAGTTGTGTAAAGACAAATGTCTCTATAAGCAATCCACTAGCCGTTGCATCTAGGTGTATTTTTTCCCTATTCCAGTTTAATAAATGCCCTAACATACCCGTATCTGTCATGAAAAGTTTTTCTTTTTTGCCCACTCTGTCATACATCGTTTTGGTCCAAGGCGGTACACGTTCTATTAAGTAAAGCATTTCTAAACTGCCAACATAGGATATCAGGCTTAATTTTGAAATAGATAAACCACTGCCAATGGCAGAAAAATCTATCAACCGTGACGACCAAGCCGCTAAAATCTGTAACAGTTTTCTTAACGAATCTGTGCGTCGAATTTGAACAATATCCTTTAAATCTTTTTGAATTAAAGCTTCTAGATAATCATCAAACCACTCTTTTTTATGTTGCTGATTGTGAAGCGTGAGTGGTTCTGGATAACCGCCACTCAGGGCCATATCAAGATAATCAGCTTTTATTAAAGTTTCTTTTATATTAAAGCTGGACGCTATATCTAAATCATTATCAAATAATAAAGATAAAAAATTTGAAGCATATTCTTCAATCTCGCCTTGTACTAAGGGTCTTAGCCGCAAATGCCGCACACGTCCTGCTAATGATTCTTTAACAGAGGGAAGTGATTGTATATTAGCGGAACCTGTTAACAAAAATCGCCCCATAGCTTTATTTTTATCAACATCCATCTTAATAGCCTGTAATAATTCTGGACAGCGTTGTATTTCATCAATAATCATTAATTCATTGTCGTGGGTCACAAAACCATGAGGATCCATCTTTGCAGCTGCTAATAAAGAAAGATCATCTAAAGTTCTATAAATGGTGTCCTGTTTTTCATAAGATTCAACCAATGTCGTTTTACCACATTGCCTGGGACCCGATAACAAAAGAACACGTCTTGTATTTAAAGCATCTTCTATTCTTGCTTGTTGCCAACGTTTATACATTTTTTATATTATTAAAAGTTCCTGACTAAAAGTATATCATATATCCGACCAAAAGAAAAAATACCAAACGTCCAAACATATAATATAATGTCGACTAAACATGATTATTCTAAAATAATCAATAGTTAGCAGATAAGGTCCATCCTGCATCAAGTCAACGACGTGGTGACAAATAAATGCGGATTTCCAGCGCGATTAAGCGCATCATAAAGTGTTGACCGTTTAATACTAAAATTGCGGCAGATTGTTGCTTTATTCACACCCGATTTTAGGTCTTCAATAATATACTGCCCCCCATTGTCAAGA
>DPKF01000043.1 GCA_003542655.1 Holosporales bacterium | reverse complement strand
AAAGCCTAGAGAATCTCACCTGGTGGGGAAGGATTAAGTGCGATCCTTTGGCGACAGTTATGTATGTTTTTTTAAAACAGACAAACAATATTCTCGGACCTAGAGCAAGTATGCTTAACATCGAATTCATGTTTAGTATAGGCGCTTTATATAAAGATGTAACCATCTTTATATCGCGACTTATCATCGTCTTTTAAAAAGACGATTTAAGAAGAAGGGGGAACTGTAGCTTCGTGGCGGCGGAGGTCGGTGGCAGTGGCACTGTGGGAACGTTGCGGTGGCCCCATCAGAAAACAACTATGTCTAAAATTAGCACCTTGGACGAATCAGCTTTAGCTATCAATAATAACGTTTTAATCCCGAATTAGGGTTATATAGTTTGCTGCACAGACTTCTCGTACCAAGGCACGTGTTCTATGAGTCACTTCTCCGGTTAAAATACGGAACCTATATTTTGTGCAAAATATAACATGGTATTTAGCTATGCTGACCTTCGGTTCAAGTCGTACTGACTATGTGAACTGTGTCTATATGTCATGACTCAGTATAATACTGAAGTGTTCGCCTAAAGGCGAGGGTGTTAACCCTATCCCACCTAACTACAGAAACATCAGACATAATCTTTTTTTAATATTTAATTAAAGAGACTAAAGATTTTTTGTTATAGTTGGCAATAGTTGGTATACGTTATTTGCTGCACATATGAAAAAATTATATTTAATCGACGGTTCTGGGTTTATTTTTCGGGCTTACCATGCGCTTCCCCCACTTAATAATCCACAAGGTGAGCCTGTTGGTGCAGTTTATGGTTTTTGCAATATGTTGATCAAGGTTCTTCAAGAACGACAATCTGATCATATGGCTGTTATTTTTGATGCTGGTAGGAAAACATTTAGACAAGATATTTATCCAGAATATAAAGCGCATCGCCCCCCCGCACCGGATGATTTGGTTCCCCAATTTCAGCCTATTCGGGATGCGTGTATAGCCTTTGGTATTCCCCATATTGAAAGCGATGGATTTGAAGCAGATGACTTGATTGCAACGTACGCTCAGCAAGCAATAGCACAAGATACTGAAGTTGTTATTATATCATCTGATAAAGATCTGATGCAGCTGATTAATAGCCATATAACGCTATTTGACCCGATGAAAAATAAGATTATCGCAGAAGAAGGTGTATTTGAAAAATTTGGTGTAACCCCCGATAAGGTGATTGATATTCAAGCGCTTGCAGGAGACAGTTCTGACAATGTGCCGGGTGTTCCAGGTATTGGTCCAAAAATTGCAGCAGAACTTATTAATAGGTTTGGCTCCCTTGAAAACTTATATAAAAATGTCGATTCTATAACACAAATAAAACGACGGGAATCTTTAATTAATAATCAAGACTTGGCCTTTATTTCAAAAAAACTGGTAACCCTTCGAACAGATGCATCTTGTGAATTGCTTTTAAACGATATGATTGTTGATGAGACCAATCTTGAAAAACGTGATGCCTTTTTAAACAAGCATGGGTTTTATAAAATTTTAAAACGTTTAGACGGCAAGATTGAAGAACAAAAACCTGTTATTAAAGAACAGGGTACAAAACCACTGTCTACTGTCAATTTTAAAATCAGCCCAGTTGAAATAATCACAACGGAAGACCAGTTAAAAGCATACATAGATGGTGTTTATGAAAAAGGCCATGTTGCAGTTGATACGGAAACAACATCCTTAGATACCTATACAGCAAAACTTGTTGGCATTAGTTTATGTGTAGAAGACAAAGTCGTATACATTCCCCTAAAACATATTTTTGGCGTTCAAATGAAAACAGAGGTTGCCATCGCCTTTTTAAAACCAATGCTAGCGGATGAAGGCATTTTGAAAATTGGTCACAATTTAAAATATGACCGGGCAATTTTTCTGAATCACGGTGCTGATATTCGCGCTTACGACGATACGCTTTTATTGTCCTACGTTTTAAATGGAACAAAACATTTAAACAATTTAGATACGTTGAGTCAGCTATATTTAAACCACGAAACCATTAAATTTTCTGATATTTGCGGCACAGGTAAAAATAAAAAAACTATGGCAGAAGTTGATATTAAAGAGGCCGCTGCATACGCTGGTGAAGATGCTGAGACAACGTATCACTTATGGAAATTGTTTAAAGCACAGTTAACACAAGGTAGGCAGCATGTTCTTTATGAACGTGTAGAACGTCCTATGATGATTGTTACCTCTACAATGGAGCACCACGGCATTTATGTTGATCCAAAAGTTTTAGATACCCTTGGCGATGATTTTTTAAAAAGAATGGCCGTATTAGAAAGTGAAATTCATGAAAAATCTGGTGAAACATTTAACTTAGCCTCCCCCAAGCAACTGGGAGAGGTGTTATTTGATAAACTAAAGTTACCTGGTGGGACAAAAACAAAAACAGGTAATTATGTAACCGATGCAGATGCCCTAGAAAAATTAAGTAACCAAGGGTTTGAGGTGCCTACCCTTATTCATCAATGGCGTTCTTTAGCAAAATTACAGTCAACATATGTTGAGGGGTTAAAATCATCTATTAACTCAAAAACGGGTCGTGTTCATACATCATATTCATTAACGGCAACCAATACCGGCCGCTTTGCCTCAACGAACCCAAACCTGCAAAATATACCTGTTAGAACCGAAGAGGGGCGGAAAATTCGCTCGGCCTTTTTAGCAGCGCCCAGTTATAAATTATTATCCTTAGATTACTCACAAATAGAACTTCGCCTACTGGCCCATATGGCAAACGTTGAACCTTTAATTAAGGCTTTTAATAGTGGTGAAGATATTCATAAATTAACAGCTTCACAAGTGTTTCATATCCCGTTAGAAAACGTTACCAGTGACGACCGCCGTAAAGCAAAAGCTGTAAATTTTGGTATTATTTATGGTATATCAGCCTATGGTTTAGCCGAACAAATTGGTGTTTCTAATACGGAAGCAAAAGAAATTATTCAAGCTTATATGGCCCAATATCCCGGTATTCAGGCTTTTATGGAAGAACAAAAAGAATTTGCCCGCGCACATGATTATGTTGAAACAATTCTGGGGCGCAAATGTTATACGCTTGGTATTAACGATAAAAATGGTGCACGCAGACAGTTTGCGGAACGCCAGGCAATTAATGCACCCCTTCAAGGGTCAAATGCCGATATTATTAAAATGGCGATGTATGAAATTCATAACCTGATTATAGAGAAAAATATGAAATCACGCATGTTGTTAACGGTACATGATGAATTGGTTTTTGAAATTCATGATAGCGAGGCGGCAACAGTTCCAGAACAATTTAAAAATATAATGGAAAAAATTATCCATCTTTCTGTTCCCTTAAAAGTTGATATGTCACTTAGCGAGAGATATGAAAAATAAGTTTAATATTAACGCAATTTTAAGAGTTCGATTGCTATCCTAACTCCATCTTAAAAAAAGATGGTGTTAAAAGGACGGTTACTTGTATACGACTAAATATAATATTATGTAATATACCCCTACTCCAAAACCCTTAATTTTTTACCTCTTTTAATTTTATGGGAGGCATCCGATTGCTTTTCAACATAAAAACAAGGTACTTTAATTATACTGAAAGAGGTGTGGGCAACTGCACCTCTTTTTGTATGTCCCCCACTTTGGAATAAGCCAAGGTGGTTTTTTTATGTCTAAAATTAGGAGGCTTTTTATGAAAAATCTTTTACTTACGGCAATTTTAATAGGGTCTTTAAATGCTGCTTGCATTGATGTTATGACGCCTCCCCTTAAAACACACTGCACGATGCGTCTTTTAGAACAAGATTTAGGAACTACTTGCGGCAGTCTACCTTTTAATTCTGATTTTAATTGGAACTGTTTAACAAAAGAGTCAGTTGAAAGATCGCTTGCAAGGCTTACGGATTCTTCTATCTATGGAATGCTTGGGACTTGGAGAGACTCAAGAATACTAGGAATTTTAAGTTCAAATATACTGATTTTATTAAGCCGTGATATAAGCCTTTTCGGCTTTAATGAAAAGAAAAAGCACATGAAAGAAATAATTTGGAACTTAAACAGATTATGGCAGCAAATCCCCATGTTTTAATATTTTCTTAAGAAAATATCCCCGACACTGAAAGTAATAGATGTGTTGGGGCGTTTTTAATGAAAGTGTTTTTTTTGATATTTATGGTTGTTTTAGGACAAGCAGCTACACCACTCCAAATACCCGAGTCATTTAGACCTTATGGCAATTTGGTTGAAGCACTTTATTCGACGGATGGTCTTACTTTTGAAGATGCCGTAAGAATGGTAGAACCATTAAGTAGCGCATTAGATTCTCTACAAGAAGATTCACAAACCCCCAACTTATTATTTTTATTAACACAAAAAGCCGTTTTTGACGCAGAGGAAACGAGATTAAAAACATTATGTGATACAGATCCTGAAAATAACTGTTTAGAACAAGCATGGTTTTTAATATGGGACACTGCCGAACGTTATCAAAGCGATTTTTTTCAGCGAGGGGATTTTACAATTTTGAATTCAGGACCTAGAATTTCTCGTTTTTTTGCAATGTTCCCAGCATCCTTTACTGGCCTTTTCCCGCTACATATCCATAAATTATTATTTTTAATGTATATCAGCCAGTTTTTGGGATCCATATCAAACATTGTGAGCAATGAAGCTGGGTTTTTTAAAGATGAAGATGCTCAAAAACCATTTTTAACAGTTTTTGATGTGTATTTAAAAAAAAGCACAACCGAATGCGGCATTAAGCTATTTGAACATGCCCTATGGATTTTAAGAGAGCATGTTGTTTACGTTGGTGCAAAGCAAGGGCTGAAAATAGATAAAGCTAGTGCTAGATGAATCAATTTTAGCAAGATTTTTGTGGTTTAGGCGCACTCAATCTATGCATCTTATTTAAGGCTAAAATTGCTATTCGATTTCTTTAATTACGGATTTTGTGGGAACTTACGGAGGCCCATCAGACCAGGAATGCCTCTTAATGCGTACTTATCAGAGAATGCTGGCACTTTTAGTTGACGTTAACATCTCCCGTATAAAAAAATAAACGACACGCGTTAACTTACTCAGGATGCATATACCTTATCAAAAATGACTGTTTTTCTGGTAGTACAATATTGTGTTGCCCCTATATCAATGATAGACTTCACAGGAAACATTAACAGAATAAAAGAATGCGAAAGATAATTTTTGTATGCGCAGCATTTATTATGATGCAGGTTGCAGCGCTTGGCGCAAAACTAGAAGGTCTCACAATTATTGTGCCATCATGTAACAAGTACGCCTGCCTATGGGATGGATGCTTTGGCTTATTATTTAAGCACTGGCCTTCTTTAGTTGGGGAAAATAAAGATGTTAAAATTATTCTTATTTCCAATACAAAAGAATATCCAGATCCCCGTATAACAACGCTTAAAATTAAAGATGAGCAATCCTGGAGCAATAATATGCAACAGGCTTTGAAGCTTGTGAAAACAAAATATGTCTTTATTTGGTTGGACGATTATATGATGAACCAAGATGTGGATGAAGATAAATTTGTACGATTTTTTAATTTCATGAAAGAAAAAAAAGCGGTATATATGCAAGTTTTTGGTATCGATCATGGTCGAGATAATGCCGAACAACAATTTAATGATCCTAAATTTGATTTACCGATTTTAGAGTTTAAGAAACACTCACCCTATAGAACATCCCTTCAAGCTTGTATTTTTGAAACCGACACCCTAGATTGGTTATTGCACCCTAAGGAGAGTGCATGGGCTTTTGAGTTAGCCGGAAGTACCCGTAGTGAGGGTATGCATGACTTGTTTTTAGGAACAAAAGAGAATTTAGTTTCATATTACAATGCTGCAAATGCAGGGGTATTGAGTCAGGATGCCCTTAAGTACATTAAAGAACAGGGCTTTAAGTTTGAAAATACCGGACTCCTGATGGAAAAACCATTCAAAGTAAAATGGAAAGAATTCAAACGATCTGTACATGTCTCTATTCGAGATAATATACGTATTCCAATCAAAAATGCTTTTAAAAAAATATTTAGTTAACGTTAATAGCTGAATGCATTAACTTTTATTTAACCATTTCTATAATATGATGAAACTAACATTTTAATAAGGTCTATATAACATGTATATTGGTGTTCCGACAGAAATTAAAAATAATGAATATCGTGTAGGCCTTGTTCCAAGTTCTGTTAAAGAGTTAACGCATGTAGGGCATCGTGTTGTTGTGCAAGCCGGGGCCGGTGATGGTATTGGTTTTTCTGATCATTGCTACTTAGAGGCAGGCGCAGATATCGTCAAAACAGCAGCAGACGTTTTTAAAAAGGCTGATCTTATTGTTAAAGTTAAGGAATTACAGGAAAAAGAATTTTCCTTACTGAGAGAAAATCAGATTCTTTTTACTTTTTTACATCTGGCACCAGATCCTAAACAAGCAGATGCCTTGTTAAAATCTGGGTGTGTTGCCATCGCCTACGAGACTGTAACCGATGCTGCGGGTGGCTTACCGTTGCTTGCTCCGATGAGTGAAATTGCTGGCCGCATGTCCATTCAAGTTGGTGCTTGGGCTTTAGAGAAACATCAAGGTGGTTCGGGCATTCTTTTAGGCGGTGTTCCAGGTGTGGAACCTGGTAAAATTACCATTATTGGTGGCGGCGTTGTTGGTATAAATGCTGCGAAAGTAGCGATCGGTATGGGTGCCAATGTAACAATTGTTGATCGTGATTTAAAACGATTACGTGAACTTGATCTTCATTTTAATAGTACAATAAAAACCTGTTATTCAACTTTAGAAAACATAGCCTCACTTGTTCGGGAGTCAGATATGGTTGTTGGATCAGTTTTAATTCCTGGAAAAACCGCTCCCAAACTAGTGTTAAAAAGCATGTTAGATGGCATGCGACCCGGCTCTGTTATGGTTGATGTCGCTATCGACCAGGGCGGATGTTTTGAAACAAGTAAACCCACAACCCACGATGATCCTATGTATAATATTAATGGTATTAATCATTACTGTGTTGCCAATATTCCCGGTGCGGTTGCACGAACAGCAACGCTTGCGTTAAATAATGCAACGCTTCCTTTTGTTTTAGCAATTGCCAAAAAAGGGTATGCACAAGCCGTTAAAGAAAATCCTCATCTTTTAAATGGGCTTACCGTTCATAAGGGAAACATAACCCATAAAATTGTTGCCCAAGGGCTTAATATGGATTACACACCATTTGTTTCATAAAAAAGACTGTTGAAAATGGATGTTTAGTTCTTTTTCAACAGTCTTTAAATGGCCTATTAATCCTGTAAACGGATGACTTTTTCAAATCCAAGGCGATATGGCAATAAATGATCGGGGAATAAAGCTAATGCCATCCCCCAAAATGTTTCTGCATGGGCGGTTTTTTCATCTGTGTTAGCAGATTTTTCGTCCAATTCAAGCAAGTCAGCATACATATAACGGGCGCCAGATTTTTTAGGGGGTTGATTTGTAACAGCTTTATAAAATTCTGTAAGGGCATTCATACGCTTATCTTGGCGTTCTTTTGCTTCTGTTGTTCTGGTAAAAAGGGCGCCAATAGAACTGGCAACAGAAGCAGTGATTGAACCACCGCCAATTGTTTGCAAGTGAAGGGCCGTACAAAAGCTGTCAGGTGTGCGATCAGCAGACACTTCCATATAAGTACAATCATGTGGCAATATCTGTAGGTAGCCCTGATTTCTTAAAAAGCGCATATCAAGTTCAAAAGTTAAACCTTTAGAAGTATTTGAAGATTTTCTCCCTAAAGTTCCTGACATTCTGCTTGCGAGAGCACCATACCCCATAAAAAATTGATTTAAGTTTTCAGTGCTACTCACAAGTGTCAATGCATTTGATTCAATTTTAGTGGGAGAGCTTGTATCAGATGACATATGCTCTAGTGCCCAAGAAACAGAAACAACGGCCATTAAATAAGATTGCTGCACTTTAATTTCTGTTGGTGCTGGCTCTCCCACAGCAGTGCTTCTAAGCAGCAAACTAGGGTCGATGGCAGCCCCTGTTGATGAATATAGAAGTCCGTCAAACTTAGGAAAATCCTTTTGCTTTGTCATAGCTTCATAATAATTGTGCTTTTTGGGATTAAAAGTACCTTCTTTTATGTGTTTTAAAACACAATATCCCATTTGCATGAAAGCAATTTGTATATTAATCGGTAGTTTGGTAGATAATTTTCGTGCTTCAACCATTGTAGAATCAATACCTGCTGTTGCAGTGGAGACAAAGAAGTTCGCATCAAAATTTTCTGCCGTTTCTTGTTGTGCATCAGGATTTGCTATTTTTTGATAGTGTTCAAACATTATTTCAAGCTTATCATTAATCCCTGTAATTGTCTTAAATAATGCTTCTAATTCAGGATCTCCATTTGTTTTATCCGGATGACAAGTAAGACTTTTTTTCTTAAATGCCCGGTTTAGGCTGTTTACATTTTCGGCAAATGGGGCTGACGGATCAAGAGTTGCACCTAATATTTTAGCCCAAGACACTACATTTGGGTTCGTGTTATATTGTCTGTCTAATGGGCTTGCAGAAAAACATAATAATGTGCTCGCAAGCAGTGATAAGTAAATTTTCTTCATGATAAAATCCTTTTTTATGAATTGTCTATCAGAATAGTACGTCAAGACTAACTAGTATGTCAACAACAATATTTAAGTTTTTTTAAATTAATTAATTTTTATTGACAGCAGATTGTTTTCGCGTTAAATTATCACTCAGAGGTGGAGAGTGCTAAAATCACTTTCTTCTATTAATAACCATAAACATCAAGGAGAATTCTATGAAATTCAGACCACTACATGATCGTGTTCTTGTTAAGCGCATCGAATCAGAAGAAAAAACAGCAAGTGGAATCATCATTCCAGACTCTGCAAAAGAAAAGCCTATGGAAGGCGAAATTGTGGCAGTTGGAACAGGCCAACGCAGTGAATCTGGTCAAGTTATTCCAATGGATGTAAAATCTGGCGACCGTGTTTTGTTTGCAAAATGGAGCGGCACAGAAATTAAAATTGATGGTTCAGAATACATTGTCATGAAAGAATCAGACATTATGGGTGTTATGGCTGCTTAAGTGTAGTGAACTATAAATATTTTATTTTAAATTAGAGGATTAAAAAATGGCTAAAGAAGTACGTTTTTCAACTGACGCTCGCGAAAAAATGTTGCGCGGTGTTGATATTTTAGCAAATGCAGTAAAAGTAACCTTAGGACCAAAAGGTCGCCTGGTTGTTATGGAAAAATCTTTTGGTGCGCCACGCACAACAAAAGATGGTGTATCTGTTGCAAAAGAAATCGAACTTTCCGATAGGTTCGAAAACATGGGTGCACAAATGTTGCGTGAAGTTGCAACTAAAACATCAGATCTTGCTGGTGATGGTACAACAACGGCAACAGTTTTAGCGCAAGCATTAGTGCGTGAAGGTGTAAAATCTGTCGCAGCTGGTATGAACCCAATGGATTTAAAGCGCGGTATGGATCTTGCTGTGGCTGCGATTGTTGCAGACCTTAAAGCAAAAACAAAAACAGTATCGACAACCGAAGAAATTGCACAAGTTGGTTCTGTTTCTGCAAATGGCGAAACAGAAATTGGTGAAATGTTAGCAAAGGCTGTTCAAAAAGTTGGTAAAGAAGGCGTTATCACGATTGAAGAGGCAAAATCTTTAGATACAGAGTTAGATGTTGTTGAAGGTATGCAGTTTGACCGTGGTTATGTATCACCATACTTTGTAACAAACTCTGAAAAAATGACATGTGATCTAGAAAATCCATTCATTTTAATTCATGAAAAGAAACTAACAGGTTTGCAACCAATGCTTCCTTTGTTAGAAAAAGTTGTACAATCAAGTCGTCCACTTTTAATTATCGCTGAAGATATTGAAGGCGAAGCCCTTGCTACGTTGGTTGTTAACAAGTTGCGTGGTGGCTTAAAAGTTGCAGCAATTAAAGCACCTGGTTTTGGTGATCGTCGTAAAGCCATGTTAGAAGACATCGCTATTTTAACAGGTGGACAAGTTATTTCTGAAGAAGTTGGCTTAAAACTTGAAAATGTCACAATGGAAATGTTGGGTACAGCTAAAAAAGTACACATCACAAAAGATGATACAATCATGGTTGATGGCGCTGG
>DPKF01000047.1:1089-10017 GCA_003542655.1 Holosporales bacterium | reverse complement strand
AAAGCTAGCTTACATTCATTAAAAAAACAGTCTGTATTAATAAACAGCCTAGCATCAGTAAGCAATATTATATTGCAGTGTGCATGAAAAAATCTTGCATATTGTTGATAAAAATGTTATTTTACATTGATATAGATGAAGATTATTAAGTACTTTGGATATTTTACAAAAGATTGAAGCGCACATTGAAGAACCTTACCGTTTAGAAGGGTATGAGGTTGTTCGTGTCCAATTAACAGGTGTGAAGCATAAGACGCTTCAGATTATGATTGACCGCATCGATGGTGTTGAAATAACCTTAGAAGACTGTACAAAAGTGAGTAGGCTGACCTCTATTCTATTAGATCAAATTGATTTAATAGAAGATGCCTATAGCTTAGAAATGTCTTCTGCTGGTATGGAACGCCCACTGACAAAACCACACCATTTTATTAAAAATGTGGGTAAAAAAGTATCTTTAAATACACATACTTTAATAAAAAGCAGAAAAAAGTATATTGGGACGTTGGCACGCGCTGATGAACATGGTATCAATTTAGTGGTACCAGAAGAATTAGTTGATGGCAGTTTAGATATTGATCTGTCCTATGCTGATATTAAAAATGCAAAAATAAAACCTGAATTTTAAACGAGGACACAGCCTTGGCAAGTAGAAGATTAAATATATTAGACGCAAAAATTGATGCACAAAAAACGCATAGAAATGAATTCTTAAGTGTGGCTGATATGGTTGCCCGCGAAAAGGGTATTGAGAAAGAACAAGTTCTTGATGCCATGCAGCAAGCCATCCAACGTGCTGCTAGAACGAAGTATGGTCCAGAGTATGATATTCGCGCTTGCATTGATAATATTACAGGTGACTTAACGCTTCTGAAGGTGATGACTGTTGTCGATGAAGTCGAAGACGACCGCACGCAGCTGATCACAAAAGATGCCCGCTTGAAATGCGCAGAAGCACAAATTGGTGACGAGTTAGAAGAAGAATTGCCGCCAATTAGCTTTGGTCGTATTGCGGCACAGGCTGCACGCCAAGTTATTTTTCAAAAAGTGCGTGGTGCCGAGCGTGAACGTCAACAAGAAAACTTACAAGATAAAGTGGGTTATATCGTTAGCGGTACGGTAAAACGTATTGAATACGGAAATGTTATTGTTGACCTTGGGCAAGCTGAAGGTGTCATCAGGCGTGATGATCTTATACCGCGTGAAACGTTTAGACCTGACGATCGTGTTCGTGCCGTTTTAACTCAACTCAATACTGAAGCACGTGGACCAATTGCTTGCCTGTCAAGAATTGACCCTTTGATGATGGCAAGACTATTTGAACAAGAAGTGCCTGAAATTTATGAAGGGGCGATTGAAATTAAAGCTGTTGCTCGTGATCCTGGAAGCCGTGCAAAAATGTCTGTTTACACAACGGATGAAACAGTAGATCCTGTTGGTTCTTGTGTTGGTGTACGCGGTTCACGTGTGCAATCTGTTATTGAAGAGCTTCAAGGTGAAAAAGTTGATATCATTATGTGGTCAGAAGATGTGGCTTCATATATTGTTAATGCCCTGCAACCTGCAGAAGTTGCTAAAGTTGTCATCGATGAAGAAAAAAATCAAGTTGATGTTATTGTTGCAGAAGATCAGCTAAGTCTTGCTATTGGTCGTCGCGGACAAAACGTACGCTTAGCAAGTATCCTAACAGGTTGGCGCATCGATATTTTAACAGAAGAAGAAGATATAACGCGCCGTTTGCAAGAAAACAAAGCACTGGTTAAATTATTCCAAGAGCAGTTAGATGTTGATGAAATGCTTGCACAATTGCTATGCAATGAAGGTTTTATAACAGTTGATGAAGTCGCTTATATTGATTTAGAAGAATTTGCAACGATTGAAGGTTTTGATGCAGACTTAGCAGCAGAACTTCAAAAACGGGCACTTGAAGCTGTTGAGCGTAATCATAAAAAAATAAACTCCCAACTTAAAAAATTAAAAGTAGATCAACAGCTTGTTGACCTTGTAGAGAAGTCTGAATTTTTAGACTTAAATACTTTAGAAATTTTTATGAGCAATAAAATTATTACTCTTGATGATCTGGCAGAGTTATCTAGTGATGAATTAATAGACATTCTTGGAACAAATAGTTTGTCTCAAGATGCTGCTAATACCATTATTATGGAAGCACGTAAGCATTGGTTTACAGGAAATTAGAAGATAGAAAGTAGGATTTTCAATGTCTGATACAGTTGAAAACAAAACGAATACAACAACTGAAGAAAAGAAGACAAGCACATTAAGTGCTGGGAAAACTTTGTCTATCAAAATACCGGCTTCCTCTGATAGAAGCTCATCGCAAAAAACAGTTTCAGTGCAAGTAAAACGTCGACGTGCTGTAATCAACTCTTCTTCATCTAATAAATCACAAAATATTCTACCGAAACACACTCTGGGGACAAATAAAAACCTTTCAGGAGGCGAATTTGACGCGCGTATTAAAGCTGTTCAAGAAGCGCAAAAGAATTTACAAGCAGATGCAGAACAAAGAAAAAAGCAGGAAGAAAATCTTCATAAGCTACGTCAAGAGCAACAATCTATTTTAAAAAATGATGTTGTTAAGAAAGTAGATGTCGTTGAGGAAAAACAAGCTGAATCGCAGGATATTGACGTTGATGACACTTTAGTAAATCCTGAAATTGCAGCGGCTGCACTGCCTGTTCCAGAAGAACACCAAAAAAATACGGTGAAATCTAGAAAAGATCATACACTGCGCCCAGTTGAAGACAACAAACGGGGTACTGTTACATATCGTGTTGCGGCGCCTATTAAAAAAGTAGCGGAGCAGACGGAACGTAAAACACAAGTTGTGCAACAAAATGGCCCAAAGAAATTTTCAGCGCAACAGTTAAACCGCGTTTTAGATGACAATTACGAAGAAAAGGGGCGTTCTTTAGCGTCTGTTAGAAGACACAGAGAAAAAATACACAAGCAAGCATTTAACGTTGAAGATGGATCAAAAGTTATTCGCGAAGTTATCATTCCAGAAACAATTCTTGTTGGTGAGCTTTCTAGTCGTATGGCTGTCCGTTCTGGTGATGTGATTAAAGAATTAATGAAACTAGGTATGATGGTAACCATCAACCAGGCTATTGACGCTGATACAGCAGAACTAATTTGTAACGAGTTTGGCCACACACCAAAGCGTGTGAGCGAAGATGACATGGAAATTGATATCTTGGGGGCACAAGATGTAGCCGAAGACTTAGTATCACGTGCACCAGTTGTAACCATTATGGGCCACGTTGACCATGGTAAAACATCATTACTAGATGCTTTACGTCAGACTGATGTTGTTTCCGGCGAATCTGGCGGTATTACACAGCATATTGGTGCCTATCAAATTACATTAACAAACAACCAAAAAATTACCTTTATTGACACACCAGGACACGCAGCATTTAGTGAAATGCGTTCTCGTGGAGCGAACACAACTGATATTGTTGTGCTAGTCGTTGCTGCTGATGATGGCATTAAAGAGCAAACAATAGAAGCAATCAACCACGCAAAAGCTGCTGGCGTTCCCATTATTGTTGCTATTAATAAAATTGATAAACCTGAAGCCAATTCACAAAAAGTTCGTAATGCGTTAATGAACCATGACATCTTGCTAGAAGATTTTGGTGGAGAAATCATGGGTATTGATGTATCTGCAAAAGGTAAATTAAACCTCGATAAACTAGAAGAAGCGATTCTGTTACAAGCTGAAATTTTAGAATTAAAAGCAAATCCTAACCGTACGGCACATGGAGCCATTATAGAAGCACGCGTTGATAAAGGTCGTGGAATTGTGGCGACTGTTCTTGTTCAAAATGGCACTTTAAAAATAGGTGATATTTTTGTTGCCGGATCTGAATGGGGTAAGGTTCGTGCCCTACATGATGATAAAGGGCGCAAAATCAATGTGGGCTTACCCTCTATGCCCGTTGAGGTATTAGGGTTTAACGGTGTCCCTGATGCTGGCGATGAATTAATTGTTGTGACAGAGGAAAGCCAAGCCAGAGAAATTACAGAACGTCGACTAGCTAAAAAACGCACAGCAGAATCAGTTGTTTGTAAAAAAACAAATATGGAAAAACTGATGGGGGCGATTGCTGCAGGCGAGGCGAAAGAGCTTAATGTTGTGATCAAGACAGATGTTCATGGTTCTTTAGAAGCCATCCACGCTAGCTTGCAAAAGTTAACGACAGAGGAAGTTTCTGTCCGTTTATTACATGGCGGCGTTGGTGCCATTAACGAAAGTGATATTACACTTGCGCGGGCTTCTGATGGTATTGTTTTAGGATTTAATGTTCGTGCCAATCCACAAGCACGCGACGTTGCGCGGCGTGATAATGTCGATATTAGATACTATTCCATCATCTATAACTTGATCGATGATATGAAAGCCGTTATGGGCGGCTTACTTGCACCAACTTTACGTGAAAAATATCTTGGTAAGGCAGAAATTCGTGAAGTGTTTAAGGTTCCACGTGCTGGTAAAGCTGCTGGTTGTATGGTGACCGAAGGCGTTGTCAAACGCGGCGCTGGTGTGCGTTTACTCCGCGACGATGTTGTTGTTCATGAAGGCACCTTAAAATCACTTCGCCGCTTTAAAGATGAAGTTAAAGAAGTAAAGGGTGGTTTTGAATGCGGTATGGCCTTTGAAAACTATCAAGATATTAAGCAAGGCGATATGATTGAGTGCTTTGAAATGGAAAGTATTGCAAGAGAGCTTTAACAACGGATATGGTTTCAAACCATTTAATTTTTAAGTCTCTTTCACGCATAATGAAAATAGTGTAATAAATTCATGGTTCACTTTTTGCAGCTTAGTACGATTAAAAAAAAAACAATAGGCAAACCGTTTTTTAGCGCTTTCTTATTGGGTTTACTTTCGTCGTTAAGTTTTGCACCAACGAATAATTTAATCACATTAATCTGTGGATTCTTGGGATTTTTATGGTTGTTTGAGGAGAGAACCCAAACACTAAAACAAAGCTTTCTTTTATTTTTTTTATATATGTTTGGCTACTATGCTGGCAGTTTTTACTGGGTTAGCTTAGCGATTATTGCGCTTGGGCAGTGGTACTTAACACCGTTTGGTATAATTGTGCATTCTTTTTTGTTAAGTGCGCCATCTTGCTTGATAGTGCCCATTTTATATAAATGTAAAAAATATAAAACCCTTTATCCCTTTATTTTTGCCTTGTGTCTTTTTATAAATGAGTGGCTGATTGGCCATTTCTGGTTTGGCGGATTTCCTTGGGCGTTAACGGCGTATGCGTGGAACGAATGGGGTATGCAGCTTGCCGCCTATGTTGGGGTATACGGCGTTTCTTTTATAACCCTTATTTGGTTGGCGTTATTGTATAAGCCCAATTCTATAAAAATATTGACAGCATTTATGGTTTTTATGTTTATTTCTGTTTTTGGCCATATTCGCTATACCCATACGCCCTTAGCATTTGCTGATACTACTGTTCGTATTGTTCATCCCAATATTGCGCAGAAAGATAAGCATAATAGAGAGAGAATATATCAAAATTTTTATTGCCATCAAGACTTATCTCACAAACAAAGGCAAACCCCCATCCACCTAATTGTGTGGCCTGAAGCCGCTATTTTCGTTGCTGCTAATCAACACAAAGGCTGGCTGAATGCTTTAAAATCAATAGCGCCTGATAAAGGATACGCAATCATTGGTGCACCGCGCATAGATAGGCATAATAATGATCCTATCGTCTATACCAGCGCGTATGTATTAAATCAACATAACCTAATCGATATTTATGATAAAGTCCATCTTGTTCCTTTTGGTGAATATTTACCTTGGCGCACTATATTAAGCAAACTAGGCGTTGATAAATTAACAGATGGGGCACATGATTTTACACCTGGAAAAGAACGCCCCTTGTATACACTTGATAACATTCCACCCTTTTCGATTTTAATTTGTTATGAGATTTTATTTCCCGCAGAAGTGTTAAACACTGTTGGTGATGAAAAACCAGAATGGCTTTTAAATATTACCAATGATGCCTGGTATTTAAATTCTTCAGGCCCCTATCAACACCTGCATATAGCAAGATGGCGCGCTGTTGAAGAAGGGATTCCTATTATTAGGTGTACCAATAAAGGCATTTCCTGTGTTATAGATAGCGCTGGACGTGTTTTAAAATCACTGGGCTGTAATGTACAAGGCGTTTTAGATGTTAAACTACCGAAACCAATAAAGGATAGAACATTTTATAGTAAACACAGATGGTTTTCATAAAGGGTAAATAATGATTGATAAAATTGGTATATTTGCAGACCATGGTGGTTATGCTTTAAAGCAAGAATTATTAAATTCTTGTGCTCATGCGGATTTGATCGATTATGGAACACATTCTTCTGATGCTGTTGATTATCCCAATTTTGCTAACAATGCTGCAGCCCTCTTAAAAGATGGCATCATTCAAAGGGCCATCTTAATATGTGGCACAGGCATTGGCATATGTATGGCAGCGAATCGCCACCCTTGGGTTCGTGCGTTTGTAGCCCATAATATAACAGAAGTGAAACTGGCACGCGAACATAACGATGCCAATACCATCTGTTTTTCTGGTCGTTATCAAGCTGTAAATGATATTGTGCCTTTGCTTGATCTGTTTATGAGCACGCCTTTTGAAGGTGGTCGTCATAAAAAGCGTGTGGAGATTTTTTCAAAAACATAATTTTTTTTCTGTTATTAAGGTTTTGTTAATACTTTCTTGATATTCTGTACTTAATAAGCCATGAATTATATGGGAAAGATATTATGAAAAAAACAGTTTTATTGGGTTTTGTAAGCCTAGCAACCCTTAGTATAACATCTAATGTGATGGGATCTGATGTAACATCATTATTAAAAAAAGCATTTCCAGAATCAATGTTTACATCAAAATGTACAGCTAGTAATGCGAAAATTAACTGGAATCTTGTTGCACAAGCAGAGCAAGCTGGTGGCGCAAAAGCAATTCAACAAAAAGTTCAAGATCGCGTAACCCCATGCTTAAGTGCAAGCAACCCAAATTATCAAAAGCAATTTCAAGACAATTGTGCAATTCCAAGTGCTTCATCAAACGCAAAAAATCAAGTTTGCGGCGGCGGCAAAGCGCTGATGCAACAACAACAAAATCCTTTTGGCATGCAAGCACAAGATGACCCCCAAAGTGCTCCAGCTCCACAACCACAAGGTGGACTTGTTGCCCAGCAGCAAGCTGTAATGGGTACGCCAGTGCCAAATCAAGCTGATATACAAGCGCTTGAGGCTAGAATGCAAACAGTAGAACAACAAGCAGCACAAATCATGACATTTTTAAAACAGCTCTATCCATACATACAGCAATTAGATGCTAAAGTAACCCAAATACAACGGTAGTAAACCTTAATTTGCTTCCATAAAAAGGCTCTATTTCTATAGAGCCTTTTTTATAAGTTACAATCTTTACAAATCAAGTCTCTACATAATCGGCACTAAATATTGCCAACAATACACATTTAAAACAATTTAAGTGCTGGTTTCATTTATTAACAGAGTGAACCTACTCGGCTGTTTCTGATAAAAGATTTGGTTTTTCAGCGCCAATCATAAGAACGTTACCTGTCCTTCCATTAAAAGGATTGGCTTGATTACGACCAACAATCACTTGTCTAACGTTACAAAATCCCAGTTCTTCAAGTTCAGACTTAATAAGCTTAAATAATGTAACAGATGCAAATTCATAATAAGCATTATATATAATTTCTTGATCACCATGTAATTGAGCACCTTGAGACCCAGCATAAACGGATTGAAAAATAAGAGAAGAGTTTGGACCTAAAGCAACCACTCTACCTTGTTCTGCAAGCATAAACTCAAGCGTTGGAAATGTCATGGACGAAACTGCAAACCCGTAATTATTATCAAACAAGATCCCACCACCGGGTCTTAAAAGTGTCAGGCAATTTTTAAAAGTTTGAGGGTGTAAAACACTACATTTTTGATGTTGATGTGTGCGTTCTGGATTATAAAGTGCTGATGGGTGTAATTTTTCCAAATAAAGAACATCAAATGTTAAGGGCCGCGTTATTGTTGTAACCAATGGTTGTGTGATATCAAAAACAATATGATTTAGTCTGCTCGAAAATAAAATATCAAGTGTTACACATCCTGGGTGAGAATGATCTCCTGCTTTTTCCACGTTACCTGAAGCCCTGGCTGCTGCATTTGAATTTGCATATAGACCAAGAACCATAGGACTCGGTCGTGCTTGCTGTGTAACATCAGAGCAAGTACCTTCACAGCCAATAATGAGTTTGCCGTTTCCGCGAGGCCAAGCTTGAGGAGTCGTCCCATACACAGTCACTTCTAAACGCTCATCGGCCTCATTACGAATTGTTAATTGTTCAGCAAGAATTTGGGCATAACGAACAGGAGCAGCTGTTTGAGTAACTTCTGAGGCGAAAGTAAAAGACACTGCACAAAATAATATTAATATTTTCATCAACAATTCCTTCATTAACTTAACTATTTGAATATATCCATCGCATCAATATAAGTCAAGTATTAAACAAACCAATCATACAATTTTAATATTTTTTCTATTTCCTGAAACAGCTGTTACCCTTTCTCAACTTATCCCATCAAATTTGGGAACCTGTCTCAATATTTAATGTTTGCTCATTAATCTATTCTCTAGAACGTCTATCAATCTGCTTTCATACCATTTGTTTATAACCTCAATTCTGGATTAAAGTTGTGACTGGATAAACTGGATAGCCGTGGATCGCTTGAGATCGGGCGTTTGGATTTGCTGGGGCCTTAAAAAACAATTATTTTTTGTATGCCGTTAACTTTTTCTTAAATATTGTGCGGTAGGATTAATTATAGAGGGCCACTGATTT
>DPKF01000047.1:0-928 GCA_003542655.1 Holosporales bacterium | reverse complement strand
AGGCCCATCAGAAAACAACCCTATCTAAAACGCAAAATTCATCAAAAACATAGATAAAATTTCAATTAAGGATAGAAAAATTTTATTGTTTTGCATGTGCTTTAAAAAATACGTCTATTACCTAAAACGTATCAATAATGCTCGCTTATATTTCATTCTCATCCCAAGTTGGCGTTTATAAGTTTATTTTTTATAGCGCCTATCACGTTAACATAGTATCTTAAGTCTATATTGATTGTATAAAATGAAAAATAATGAGATCATCTCCTCTTCTAACAGTATCAGATTTATCTATTGGATTTGCGGCCAATGGAGACAAGACACAAATGGTACACAATGTAAGTTTTGAGGTTTTTAAGGGGAAAACAATTGCACTTGTTGGTGAAAGTGGTTCAGGTAAAAGTATTACAGCTTTATCTATTTTAGGATTACTACCCTACCCTGTTGCTTACCATTCGTCTGGATCTATTAAATATCATAATACAGATGGTACTCATGAGCTTTTAAACTTAGGGGAAAAAAAATTACAAAAATTTCGTGGCAAAGAAATTGCAATGGTTTTTCAAGAACCATTATCAGCCTTAAATCCACTACAAACAATAGAACAACAAATCGCCGAACCTTTGCATATTCACACACAAATGAGTCAAGCACAAATTAATGATCGTGTTAAAGAACTGCTTGATATGGTTGAATTCAAAGATGGTTGCAGTCGTTTAAAATCTTACCCACATGAACTATCAGGCGGTCAACGTCAGCGTGTGATGATAGCTATGGCACTTGCATGTGAGCCAAAAGTTTTAATTGCAGATGAACCAACAACAGCTTTAGATGTTACCATTCAAAAAGGCATTATTAGCCTTATTAAGCGCCTTAGTGCCACACAAGACATGGGAATTATTTTGATCAGCCATGACTTAAACATGGT
>DPKF01000119.1 GCA_003542655.1 Holosporales bacterium | reverse complement strand
GTTTATAGAAAATTTAGTAATAAGGCTTGCCCTATAACAATCATGAATATTACATCCTTAATACTGTTTTGGTGTTGCTATCTTAAAACGAGAATGGTAACATCAATTAGTTTTCATTAGACAGTTAATTAAAAGGATATAATATATATGAAAAATAATACATTAAGAGTTTTAATGTTTTCTGCAGCAGCAACAGTTGCAGCAGTGGCGGCAGAACAAGACTTAGTTCCTGTAGATGCAGGAGTAGAACGAGCAGAACTGGAACAAGCCCTTCAAGTGCCAGATTTTTTACGTGCAGGGTTAGAGACAGCTGTAAGGGGTGCTGAGACTGCTGAAGAGGCCTTGGCGCAGACCACGCAATATGTGAAAAGTGCTTTGTCTGGCATGGCTCCCGCACAAAAAAAAGCGGCTGGTTCTTTCTTAAGGCAGGCGACGGCTTATTTCAACATGCTAGCAGCAATAGATGAAGCAGCTCAACAACCTGAAGCAGAGGAAGAAGTTGTAGCAGCAGCTGACCCTGTATTTGTTGCCCGTGCACAGCTAGAACAACAACCTGAAGCAGCAGAACCTCAACGTGTTGTAGCAGATGAACCTGCAGAGGCAGAAGTTGTAGCAGCAGCAGAACCTGAAGTAGTAGCAGAACCGCAGCTTGTTGTAGCAGATGAACCTGAAGCAGCAGCAGAACCACAACCTGTTGTTGGTAGAGGTCAACGCCGTCGCTAACAATAGAAGTAAAACACTTAGGGTGATTTTATTCACAGTGATTTTGCCTTGAGTGTTTTTTTTGCAACAGTTATTGAAAAAATATAGTATATATTAGTATTTAACTGCTATTTTTAAATTTATTGCCGTATAATTTAGTGTATTGGTAATATAAAAACAAAGGATTGAAAAATGAAAAAAATTATATCAGTATTAGCGTTAACAGCTTGTACAGTTTCAGCAGCACCCTATATTGGTGGTGGTATTGGGTATTCGTCAATGAAGGCCAATCAAAACCTAAAAGGTAAAGATAACGATATCGCAGCAGGTAATCAAGAGCTTCCTTTCGATATGAAAGAAAAAGCACGGTTATCTCATCTTACTTTTGGTCTTTTAGCTGGTTGGAACTTTAAACTAACGCCTAAAATGAACTTTTTGTTGGAAGCTGATCTTGAGATAGGAAGCAAAAAAACAACAAAGAAAAATATAGATCCATCTATTGGTGCTGGATGGTTGAATAATTTAGAAATATCAGTCAGTAAAAAACACAGTTTTGGTTTTATGCCAGCTGTTGAATTTAATGTAACAGATAAATTTGCAGCACTTTTTGGTCTGCGTTTGAACATGACACAATATAGAGTGACTGTAAATGACAATGGTGTCGGAGTTGCTCCGCATAACGCTGCCTCTAAAAAAGCATATGTTTTTGGTTGGGAGCCAACATTAGGCGGAAAATTTGCTTTTAACGAGAAATTGTCTGCACGTTTGACTGTTGGTTATAACATAGGACAAAAAAAGACAATTCATTCGAATTTTGTCAACGAACCAAATGCAGCAGCTGACAATGCATCTGCTGGTATTTCTGTGAAACCACGCGGTGTGAATGTTCGCGCAGCCATGATTTATTCTTTCTAATTTGTTAGAATAAGGTTATATAAAAGGCTCCTTTACGGAGCCTTTTTTCATATATCTAAGTATTGATTCCGTTTAGGGTTAGTGACGGTCAAATCTATCTATGATTGATGGAATTCTTGGATGCGCTGTATCAAGCGTTCATATTTTTGTGGCAATGGTGGGGTGGTCATGGTTAGCCACCTATATAAAATGTCATCATCTTCCTGTAAAAATTGCTCATACACATCTATTTCGCTTTGTTGAAGTAGGTATCCCGTCTCTTTAAAAAATAACCCTAATAGTATATCAAGTTCTTTTGTGCCACGATGGCAGCTTTGATAGTGTAAGCGTTTATATTGATTATCCATTGGCTTTTACGGGGCTGCGTTTTGTAGCGAATTCTTTCTGGTTTGGTTGGTTAGGTATGATTAGTGTTCTTTTTTTTGCGGTGATGGCGTTGAGGCCCGAAAAATAGGGTAAAAAATAGGAACCCATCATTTCAACGGGGGCAAAAAATGATTGTGTATACAGTGATTGGGTAGGGGGGAAGTATAAAAAACGTTCCTCGGATGTGATGGCAAGCCCGTTTTTTGATAAGGTCGTGTTGAGTTGTGACATGGTAAAATGTTCCCCGTATGCAAAGGGCGTATTAGAAGTATGGCTCCATATTCCTGCTTTATTTGGGAAAATAATCAGTATTTCTCCATCATGTGCAATGATGCGATTCATTTCTATCAGAAGTTGTTCGCTGTTTTTGCAACATTCTAAGCCGTGTACGACGATCAGACGATCGACCGCTTTGTTGGCTATCGGTAAATTATGACCATGTACGATAGCTGTTTGTGAACACGCTGTGTTGGGCCAGGTTATGCCACCCATTTTATCAAATGTAAAAGATAATACCGTATTTTTTTGTATCAATTTTTTTGTGAGGTAGGGGTTGACGTAACCTAAACCTAAAATAAATTGGTTTTTTGTGGTTTCAGGGATAAATTTTTTGATAATATCACTGATGTAAACTTGAACCACTTCCCCAAGTGGGGTTTTGTAAAAATCACTGAGTTCTTTTACGCTGCAGGTCATGGCAGTTTGCCCTGTTATGGTAATTCTTTAAATTCGCCAGTTGCAACAGTAATTGCTTTACCCAAAATTGTTGTTGTGTCGGCATCTAAAGAAATGGATAGTTTGCCAAATTTTTGTCCTGCTTGTGCTGCCCAAAAGGTATCTTTCTGCAGTTGTTGTGACCAAAAATCAGCTAAATCGCAATGTGTTCTAAGACTTGCTGAGGCTTCATTGCTGCCGAGTCTTGGTGTGAAAACACGTGTAACGTAGTCGAATTTTCCAGAATTACTTTCAGAGGTTACGATGACGCGATCAACTTCTATCATAAGAAGTTTTGCAAAATCGGGTTGAAGACACCTTAATTCTTCTTCAGAATGAAGTTCAATGATGATGCCCCCTTTGCAATCGTATATGCAAACAGGCGATACACCAAGTGCTTTAGACAGCCTATCAGGTATAGCCGTTGGTGATACGTGGGAGCGTTTTAAAACGATAGACATCACACCTTTTTCCTGTGTTATTTTGAAAATTTCCCCAATAAATTCAAAATAAATAGGCTTTTCTTTTGGGTGATTCAGTTCTTCCCATAAAACATAAGCCGCAGCGAACAGAGAGTGTCCAGGTTTTTTTAATTCTGAGGCAGGTGAAAAAAATTGTATACTGTAGTGACCTTTACTGTCTGCTTCTTTAGATATAAAAGCAGTTTCTGTTTGGTTGACTTCCAGGCTTAAACGCTCTTGTGTTGCTTTTTGCAGCGGTTTGTTTGTGAGAAAAACGCAAGCACCACTACCTGAAAATGGTTTACTTGAAAAAACATCGACGATCCAGTATTTCATTGTGTTTTATCTTTTATTTTAGAATATGTATATTGTCTCCCGTTCTGTATTTAAAAGTCAAGAATAAGGCAGTTTGTTTATTTTCTTATAGCCCTAATCTAGGATTAGAGTTGTGACAGGATAAACTGGATAGCCGTGGATCGATTGAGGGGGCGTTTGGGTTTGCTGGGGCCTTAAAAAAAATATTTTTTGTATTCCGTTAACTTTTTCTTAAATATTGTGGGATAGGATTAACAATAGAGGGCCACTGGTTTGGTGGAGAAGGAATTATTGTGATTCCTTGGCGGCAGTCATCCCTATAGAAATATGGGAATAATGCCCTCGATCCTAT
>DPKF01000162.1 GCA_003542655.1 Holosporales bacterium | reverse complement strand
TCGTTGTCTTTACCTGCTTCAACGATTATATGATCATAAACTATCTTCATCCTAGATAAACATTGGGGTAAATTTAATACACCTCTTCTATATAGTGGCAATAAGGTACCTCCTACATTCACACAAACATCCGGATTCTCATAAAATGTTGGATGAACCTGCGCCTGTAAAATAATGACTGGTGGCAGTTCAGACTCTCCATCATCTATGTTAAATTCAAAATCATCTGGGGGCTTCAAAACACAAGATACGTGATCATCAATATCACTTGCCTCGTTGTTTATTACTTGAGACGAATACCCTTTTAAAAAAACTTTATTCAAACGATTGCGCCAATACATCAGTATTTTCCTTTCTAAAAATTAATAAAAAAACCGCTCCAAATTCATGAAGCAGTACGATACTGTTTTTTTGATTTGATCATTAACCAAATATAATTAAGACTGGTTATCTCAGTATGTCGCTCATAATTTACTCATTCATCTTAAATTCATAATTTTGATAAATTACCTGGCTATTTGTCAGATCATGTAAATCTAAATGAATTTCTGTCATATTATTTTTTAGTATACTGATTAAGTCTGCCATAGAATCAAACGTCTTATTTTTTAATAAATCGCTTTGATGACAAGCCGCATTTCTAACCACAGCACTTTTTATAAGATGCTCAGGCTCTATAGTGTTGATATTCGGTAATGCAGCACCATCTCCTTCTCCTTTGACTCTAGCGATGCCTTCAGTAAGTCTATCTAGCTGAGCTGATATCCTGTCTATTGTTAAACACGCCTTTGAAAAGTTAATCCATACTGTTGTTATTGCATGATCAGCGTCACAAAAGCTTTTTAATCTTGAAACCCGCCCCGTAATCGTTCCTGTCGTATTATTGTCAAAAATAACAGTATCCCCAATTTTATACTGCAAGCTATTTACAAATGGCAGATCAACTTTTAATAAATACGCTTGTCTTGACTGCAATCCAACGTAAATACTTTGTTCAATAGCTTGCCGTACCGCTAAATTCCCTATTTTTGTATCAAAAAAAGTATCACGTTCGGCTGAAATCACGTCTTTTTTCACTGTAAAATCAACCGTTTTACAGACATCAATATGACGAGAATCAGGACTTAGAATATATTCACCATTTTTCCAACATAAACATAATTCTAGTTTTTCTTGGCGTCTATAAGCACATGTCCATTGAATCCAGAAATGTCCTTTATATTCTTGAATAGGTAAATAGCATTCACTACCTTTAATTTTAACAGGCACTGTATCAAATGTTTTTTGTGAACATAACATCATCTTGGATGATAAAACGGTATACCCAGTTTTGCTCCCCATTTTTTTACCCAATGTCTGCCCAATAGTTGGAAAAGAAGCCTTCAGCGCATCCCCTGTTATGCTTAATATACGCCTCTCTGGAAATGCCTTTTTAATATAAGGAAATAAATTAATACTACCCTGCCCCTTTTGAACCCAAGCGGCATGAACAATAACTTTTATAGTGTGCATGGGCATCCGTATTTGTTCAACTTTGGTGCTGTCCATTAGAACATAAGGCGTTATATCCTTACCCATATCAGAAGGTAACATTGATATAGTCTTACATTGATGCGAAACAGGGTCCACACATGGCAATTCCCATTTTTTATTGTTGATATTTTCCAACAGAGGCGCTTCTTGTTGTATCGCATAATTCACAGCTAATGCCCGCCCAACGTACATAAGTTTCATACAACCTGGCTCAACGTCTTCAACACCACCTAAAAGATAGCCTTTAAAAAATACAAGATCCTCACAACTCAAGGTGATACATCGCATATTGACATCTTTTTTTTCACATAATAATTCTATTTTTGTAAACTCACCTTCTTGAGCTTTTAATGTAAGATTTAGTATCGTTATTTCTTCTGCGGATTGATTAACCCCACTTCCAAGAAAAGCCTTTAATTGCATAATTTTCTCGCTTTCATGTACTTGATTTGCTAGTATTTAGTGATTATATAAGTATTGATGATTAAACGTATAAAACTGGGTATATATTCATGAACGACACAACAACACAACCAGATTCTGTACTACTGGATAGAGTGCATACTTTTCTGCAAAACAATCCTTTATTTAAATGGTTTTTTAGACCAGGTTATTTGCAAGGAGTGTTTTGGGCAAACATGATATCTGTTGTTGCTGTATCAAATGATGTTGCTATGCGCTTTTTAGGTGCACGCTTAGATGTGATCGAAATTGCATTTTTCCGATTCTTTTTTTCAATGATCGTCTTATTGCCTTTTATGCTTGGCCAAGGCACAAACCTTTTTAAAACAAAAATGCCCGGCATGCACGCAGCACGCGGCATTATTGGTGCTGCAGCTATTGCTTTATGCTGCTGGTCAGTCAACGTTATGCCGCTTGCACAAAGTACAAGCCTTATGTTTATGCAGCCTCTATTTTTCTTGCCGCTAGCATTTTTTCTTTTAAAAGAACATGTCGCAAAAGAACGTTGGATTGCAACACTAATAGGCTTTGCAGGACTTTTATATATCATACGCCCAGGAACAAATGAATTTCATGTCTACAGCTTTATTCCCTTAAGCGCGGCGTTCCTATTTGCAACGCTCGATATTCTTGCTAAAAAAATGGTGGCCAACGAAAAAACATTAACCCTTTTATTTCATTTTGGCTTCGTCACAAGCTTAATATCATTACCATTTGTATTTCCTGTATGGCAAATGCCCACACAATCAGAATTCTTTTACCTCATTTTACTGGGTATTGGTGGTAACTTAATCCAGGTATGTTTATTTTTAGCATTTTCCGCCACAGAAGCCTCCGCACTTGCGCCATTTAGATATGGAGAATTTGTTATATCTGCACTATTTGGCTATTTATTTTTCTCTCAAGTACCAACAACAACGCTATTAGTTGGATCAAGTATTATCATTGCATCCGCTTTTTACCTGTCTCACAAAGAAATTCAAATGGAAAAAGCGAAAAAATAGAAAAAACTGAACAAACCCAAAATTATTAAATTTCATCCAAGTGAAGCATCCATTCCGTTTCCATTGACCATTCTTTTGTTTTTAACGAAAAGTCAGTGATACGCATATCTAGATAAGGCCGATATGTCACAAAATATTCCTTATCTGCTGATAAGTCTTGATTGCTAGCAAGCGTGATGTGTTTTCCTGATTGTGAAAAAGGTATAAGCTTTTGTTCATTATCCAAAACACACACAGACCCAGGCACGTCCAGCCTGGATAATTGGTGATTATCTATGCCTTCCAGCTTTTCCCATAGACGTTGAATACAGCCAACACGAACCTGCGCACCAGGGCTAAAACGGTCAACGGCCAAAACACTTTTATCTTTTGCTTCTATGACGGATTTATATTTCAACGCTTTAGGGCCCAAATGTAATAACGTCCCATTTATGGTACGTACCATCTTCCCTAACTGAACTGGTTTTAACGTTTGTACACAACCACGTGCAGAAAAGGGGGGCAACCCCCCTATACTAAATGTTAATACGGTTTCCATTGTCATCTCCCTAATACCAAAAAGGTAACGGCTCTATTAAAAGCGCTTCTCTTTGTATTAAATATTGATCAAAAAAAAAGGCTAGATCATCTGGATCTAGCCCCTGAATTATATTATTTGTCATTTTTTACCTATTTAATAATACTGTACATAGCTCACCCTTATGAACATTGTTCTCATTATTTTTACCATCTGTTTACCTACCCGCGAACAAGAACTTCATAATAATCTTCAACCAAACGGGGTGTATTTTGCTTAGGCAAATCTATCACACTATTTGATAAACGAATTGTTGCCCGCATGCCATCATTAACAATAATCGTTTTTCCATCCATCAACTTCTTAATATCATCCGCCGTATTAAGATTTTTGTTATTTGTTGGTGTATTACTAATAACAGATGTTTTTATTTTTAGTCGCGCATGACCGCAATCTGTCCCTAATTTTAAGGATGTCCAGATTTCTTCTAGCTCCAGCAAAACTGCCGGTGGCTCTGTTTCAGGTGGATAGGCTAAATGAATTTTTTCTTTTAATCCATGCCTTATAATATTTTCATCTTCTATTAACAGGGTCCGTATCGCGGACAAGACGCCATAATCAGCCATTGTGTATCTCCATAGTGATCTAACATTCAAAACCTAAGGTTTCTACCCACTTTCCATCAAGTGATGGGGTAAATGGGGCTGCTAGTTTTATCAACTTACTATTAAACCTTAGCCCGAATAGAGTTGCTTGTAAAGCATCTCTGTTATAAAAATTTCGCATACCTATTTTGTACCATTTTTTAGGGAAAGATTTTTCTAAGGAATTCCACTCATCCATGGTCGCAGATTGTGCAATTTTTCGCCCCATCATATTAATTGGCATCATCCTTGCCCAATAAGAATTTCCAGGTATTTTTTTCTCCAAAAATTCTCCATTTTTATCCTCTTTAATTTCCCTAAAAACCAACTGAATACGCGCGCGCATTTCACCAATTTTATCGCTCATAAAATTTCCTTTACACGGTATGGCTCCAATAAATCTTTATAAAAATTTGATTGTTGTATCGGCTCCCCACCTCTATTTTCATATAACGCCGCAATTATTTGTAAAAGTGCATGTTTAATGGGAGCTGGAATATGCTTTGGATACATACCAAAACCAGCCTGATAAACAACTTCAATAAGGGGATCTGATGTCACAAGTGTTAAAACAGGACTATTATCTGTATCAACTAATTGATACCGACGCACTGCATAACGTGCAGAACCACTTCTAATACTGGTCACCGAATGCACATGCAAAATATTAGGCCTTGGTAATTTTATTTCAGAAAATCCACCTTTCACTGTTTTAGGCTCACAGGTAAATGAAAGTTTTTGTGCAAGTAAACTTCTATTTAAATAACGTTCAATATATTCAGTTGCAGTTTCAACCAAGTGCACCAAATACTGATCTTCTTCACTATGCTCCAATCTCAAATGAATTTTCACATCTTCCAAGGTAACCGCATGTATTTCTGCCTTTTCAACAATTTTCAACATGTATAACTCCATCATGATTGTTATATAGCCCTATGCAACAGCACAGGGCCAATAAAAATTCAACTTATTCAGAAAACTGCAGAACTTTAATAGCACTAAAATCCACGACAGCGCCCCCAACACGTTTTGTTGCATAAAATTCAACAAATGGTTTGGCACTATACGGATCACGCAACAAAGTCACATCACGACGGTCAACAATTTGATATCCCTGTTTAAAGTTTCCAAAGAGTATTGGTGTTGATACCTCTCCAGAGCGTACTTGATCTAACGCATCATTCAAAACAATAGGGAACCCTAATAATGTATATGCCATGCCTTCACTTAATGATGGCTGTAATAAATAACGACGGGACTCATCCTTCAACCCACGCAACATTGATAACGCTGATCGTGACATCATCCAACAGGCACCGGGTAAAAAATCTGAACGCAATGCATCCACAACGGCAAGTAATGAATCTGCATTTTTTATAGCCCCATTTTCACCCGTCTTAATCACTTGCAAATGATCATCAGATTCACCATCAGACAACGGATAAGACAAAATGCCTTTTGGTTTTTTATCGCCGTCCCCCTTAATAAAGGCTGTATTTTCCATAATACTCATTGATTCAGAAATTTTATTCCCAATCCATTCTTCTAAATTAATACTTGAATCATCTAACACTTTTTGGCTAGCACGGGGTTTAGCATATAATTCATGCGTATGAATTTGAATTTTTTTCAGTTCTGGTAAATCCGTTTCTTGTCTTTCATCCATTTCACCAGCCCAACCAACGTTTGCCCCACCCTTATCAATAAGCAGTTCGTAAGAATCTGAAGATACGTCAGTAACGCTCGCAATTGACCGTAGAGAACTGCCTATTTTAAGTTGGCTGTGAATGTGTTCAACAACAAAGTTTGGCACCGTATATTCACCACCATTGCTTTGTGTTGATAACATTTTGTGCCCCATACCTTTTGTTAAAAAAGATCTAAAATCAGCACTCTTATTCTGTGTATCAAAACTGTCACCAGCACAAGACATAGAAAACGCTGATTTTGTTGCATAAAATTGATTCATTTTTCTCTCACTTTCTTGTGTAAATTGTGCAAATGTATTCTCTAAATTTTTCACAGACTGTTCCATGTTTGTTAATGTCTTATCTTCCATAAATCCTCCTAATATAAAACTGTTGAAGTTGCGACGGTTTTTGCCAAATGCTCTAACGCCCCTTGCAAATCTTGCAAGCGCTTTTTAATATTGATTAAATTTTTAACATTAACGACCTTTGCCTTCTCATTAGCGGCAAACGTAACAAGTGAAATTTCTAGTAAATCTACTTCTGTTAAAAACTTAACTTTTTTATTTTCATCAAAATAACTATGAACAGGGTTATACCCAATCGACAGTCCTTCAATCACCCCTGCCTTTAAAAAAGCATAAGCTTCTTTGGCCTGCGGCACCTCCATTAGCAAACGGCCCTTCACATAAAGGCCGTAAGCATCTTCTCTAGCTTCCTCCCAAACACCAATTGGTTTGTTTTGGTCGTGCTGCCAAAGCATTTTCAATCCCTTAACAGACCTTGCTGATAAGCTATTTTTAAAAGCACCCTTTTTAACACTTTCGCCATGATGATCTAAAAAATTAAAAACACTGGCATATCCTTCAAAACAACCGTCTTCTGAAAGATTTTTAATGCAGAGTTTATGTGTTTTCGTTCTCATAAAAACCTCCTATATCCAGACATAAAAAAACCCCTTAGGAGAAACTCCCAAGGGGTTAATTTGATTATTAATGTTTCAAAAATCTTAACGTTTATGCGTCAACATTTCTTTCACTATAATTAACTTAAATCTTATTCATGCAAAACGCAACGATTCGTCTCCCATAAAATTAGAAGAAGTATGAAACACGCGCTACAACAGATTGTGTTTTGTTGCGTACTTTGTCTGCATAAGCATCTAAACCAAAGGTTGATTCTCCACCACGCATGTATTCAGCCCCAAGTGACCAATTGCCCATTTTGTACATGAAACCAAGACCAGGTGTAACAGCAAAGCTAACATCCTTTTGAATAGTTTTCTGATTATTCGCTCTTGCAACAATTTCATGACGCACATAACTTTCACGAATACCCAACATCAGGAATGGCGTAAAGTTACCGTATGCATAGCCAAGTTTAGCAAAAGCTAACGCTGATATTGGACGTTTTTGAGTGTAAGTACTTGGCACCCGTACGGATCTCAAGCCAGTAGGATTTCCAGCGTTATCAAATTCAAAAATCTTTTGCGTCATTGTTGCATTCACTTTTTTGGAACCAAAACCTGCAAAAATATCAAGGCCTAATCCCCAAACAACACGATTGGAAAGTGTCCAATAATGCGCAATCCCTAAACCTAACCGTTTATAATTATTTTTATATTTAACATCTAGCCCATTAGTTTCGTGTGTCAGTTTTGATTCCATCATCATCAAGCCGCCTGATAAAGACAATGCCCATCCTTGTGGTCCGGGTGCCGCTAATACTGCTGGCGCAGCTGTTTCTGGTGTTGCTTTTTCACAATAAACCTCATCCTTTCTTGCGTCTTTTTTCTTCGCTGACCCAGCGTAAGCTTGTGGCGCAGCTAATACGGCAGCAAGTGCCAGTACTGATAATGTATATTTTTTCATAAAATATTTAACCTTTCATATAAGTCATATAGCGTTACAATAAATAACGGCCAATTCAAGGTTAAAAAATAGACTATTTTAAATAAATAGTAAACCCTCCCCCAA
>DPKF01000105.1 GCA_003542655.1 Holosporales bacterium | reverse complement strand
CCTCATGAAATGCTACTTTTATTATACATAAATAATTTTTCTGTTGGGCTAATTTTTTCTTGCGACGGATGGGTTTTAGCCAACTGTTTTTCAAATATAACATTAAAATCACTTGGCGCGGTATATTCACTGCATACCACGATATTGCTTTTCGATACTTTTCTAATCCACTCCCAATATTCTTCATGATTAAATTCATTACTGTTTTTATACCTATGCTTGCCTTGTTCATAGGGAGGATCACAATAAATAAGGCAATTGCTCATTTTTTCTATTTTTAAATATCGATAATCTCGCACCGCAAATTTTACATTTTTCAATTTCGGAAGTTGTTTTTTGATATTGATAACCGCTTCATAATAATAATTCCTGTCTTTTCCCGTTTTTGTAGATGAATATCCTCCGTATGAAGTAAACCAACATCCATTATAACTTGCACAAGTTCCAAGTAATCCGACATATTCTTGGGGATAATTTGCAAAATTATTTTTTACATTATACCATTCTTCCCTTGTTATAAACTCAGGGGGTTCATATCCTTTTAATAGAGCGTTCCAAAACGCAATTATGTATTTATTATTGTCAAAACCATATTTGTTTTCACAAACAACGTTTTCAATTACGTTTGCCCCTCCAACAAACGGCTCGATATAATTGATGACATTGTTTTCCTTTATGATTTTATTAAAAACACTTGTTATTTCTTTTGAAATTCGCGCTTTACTTCCAGTGTATTTCAAGGTTTTACCTCACGGTATTGTACTTTTATTATTCCCACTCGTCAAATCGTTTTTCATCCAAGCGGTGAATTGCCTCGATCATACCTACTTGACTAGGTAACTTGGCATTCTTTGTCAGCCGTTGGTGCATAGACAGGGCTTCAAACATACAGAACCAAATCAGGCGCAAAGGGAATTTATGTGCCAGTTTCTGAAATATCTTGTCGCGCAAAGATTTTTTCAATTCAATTTTCCTGACTGTAGTTGCTGATAGTATTGAAACATCTTGATGCCTGGTGGGGTGATACGATAACCCGGCTTGCCGGTTTTAGGATCTACAAGTTCTTCAGCAAATCCCATGGCAATGAGATTATTCATATCCGCCATTAGTTCTTCCATAGAATCATATTTCAGTTTGATGTCGTCTGATTTCATCTGCACCTCATAAAAAGTTTTATTTTATTAAGTAAAGTTTACCACAATTCCTATTTCTTGTCAAGGGTTTTGCCGTTATCTGTTTTATAAAAGCCTTTGCCTTTATAGATAATAGGAGGAGCAAAATATTTTTGCTGCACCTTATCACTTTTACAGCTGGGACAAAATGTTTTTACAAATTCCGTCATAGCCCCGACAACGATAAAAGTGGTTTTACAATCCTTACATCTGTATTGATATTCTGCCATTATTTTTTCTCCTCTAAAAATTTATCCAATTCTTCTGGTTTGACGATGCTATAATTTGTAATCCACCATTGCGGTATTCCATGGGTGTCTTCTTCATAAGTACCATTAACAAATTTTACCGGCGCCTTTTTCTCCATTACTCTGCAAAATATAATTGCACCCTGTTCAAAGGGATCGCTATAATATGTGTTCTTATAAACCTTCAGCGTTTCAATCTTTCCTGTGGCTAAACACCTGGCTGTAATTCTGGGTGCATATTTCAAGTCCACCTGGGACGCATAGATATAGCGATGGCTTAGTTCTGGGTAGAGTGTTTGTATACTACCAAAGGTTTGCGATTCAAAGTTTACCTGATCAAGAAAAGATATTTTGATATCGGGCAGAGATGTTTCTAATTCGCGCAATATATCCAAGCGCTTATCCTGTGTTTCCTGTTTCAATTTTGACGAGTATTTATTTTTTCCGTCATTGAATTCGCTGAATATTTTTAACAGTTTGCCGTTCTTATAAAAACAATCGAAGAAATTCATTTTTATAAGAGACTCCATCTGGCGAGAATTTACGTGGCAATTTGCATCCAGATAGAGTAGCAGGTCTATAAAAGAAGTGTGAGCAACTTTACTTGCTTTGTATAATTCAGATGCCGTGGTGGGAGTAAGATATTTGATAGAACCCAATCCGCGATAGACAACCATATTTTCTTTTTCAAAAACATAGTTTCCTTTGGAATGACCAAATTTTGGCTGAATAATTTTAATTTTGGTTACATCAAATTCTTCTTCTGTTTCTACCGCTTCTCCGGCAACCATCAGAGGTTCGTCTGACAAATATTTTTTATCCACTGATTCTTCAATTTCGCCTATATACTTACCGGCTTCCTCAGCGTAGAATGCGTAATTGACGTCATAAAAATCTATGGTGAGGCGGTCATCGAGATCATTTAGTAACCTGGTTTTATTGCCAACATATAGGCCAATTTCAGATCCGTTTTCTTGTCGAACTTTTACCAGTTCGCCACCGTTATTACTTATATAAAACCTGTTGGTCTTTTGCAATTTCAACGTTTCTTTTTCGGTACGATATTCCAGTACAAAATCTTTTCCTGTTTTTTGAGATATACAAAAATCCAAAATATCTGTGCAAGATTTCAACGTTTCTTCTACACTTATTCCATTTACAAAATATTGATAAAGAATATGGGGGACAATCGGATATTTGTAGCCCTTCTTCAAATCTCCTTCTTCTGAATATCTTCCTTTTTCTTTTGTTTTACCATCTGTTTTTTTCACCAAATAGTTATTGACATCGCTTCGTATATATAAAGAATAGTCGGTGTATTCTAATTCAAATCCTGTTTCTTTTTGCCACCACTCACAAACCTCCGAATATTCTTTTTCCAAATCTTTTGTAAATCTACAAACAATACCATCGGTGTTTGCGGAGACCACTTCTATTCCCGCAAGCACCAGGGATTCAATCAGCATCAGCAAGAATAGTTGCCCAGAAACAGTTACGCTAAGAAAAGCACGAGCATCTTGTAGCCAGAATGTTTCGCTACCTAATTTTCCAAAAATAGAATTAATCGTTATTTTTAGTCCGTCTGCCTTAGCTTTATCTTTTAACTTCTTAGCACCAACTCTTTCTTTAGTAATCTTTTTTAGAATTTCAATAAAGTTATTATCTAGGTGAGCGGGAATAATATTTCCAGAAATAATAATATTCGGATAATATGAACTTACGTCAGCATCTTTAATAACGACGTTTTCATCTGATATAAATTTGCCCGACTCATCCTCACTATGTAGTCCACCTACGCCCAGCTCATACTTATTTCCACCAAAAGACAATTTCTTTTTATAGGCGAAATTATTTTCTGACACCACCAGAGTTTGTGCAATTTCTTTTCTGAGGTCGTGTAGTTTCTGCGTTTTAAATTTAATCTTTGGACTGATACAATCTTTTAGCCATAAAAATTCATGCACGGTTCTGAGATTAC
>DPKF01000052.1 GCA_003542655.1 Holosporales bacterium | reverse complement strand
TTGTTGGCTTAGGGTTAATTGGTACAGCACTGTTTAGGTATCTATGGGTAAGCTTAAGTTATGTAAAAAAGATGGATCAGAAACGTCTAGTATCTTATGAACGACGTGCAAAAGAATTAGAAACAGAAAAATATACAGATGCACAACTTAGTGAACGACTTGAACGTGCAAATATTTTTCTGATGTACCCTTCACAATCTATGGTAACTGCACGCCAATTTTTATTTAATTTTTTATGTTGTTCAGAAACACTTTCCAGTACATTTTTGGCCATTGCTGGTGGCGTTTTTGCAACAAGTGCAGCGTCAGGTGTGACTGATAAAGATCTATTACGTCTAGGCTCACAAGATTTGTATCTGAGCATATCACAGGGAAGTGCTTTGATATATGCTATTATATATTTAGTGCATGAAAAAGCAAAACTCTTAAAAGATCGTTGTGAGGCATGGCTGACTGTCCAGCAGCTTGCAAAACTATATTTAGAGCAAGTTTTAGGTGTTGAAAAAGATAAAATTTATACTGCGATATATGACTTACAAGCCCATTTAATGAATGGGCGCGAAAATTTAGTCATAATGTAATTTTTATAAATTTAAGACACTTTTAACAAAAGGAATGCTTATCGATCGATTATCACTGCATGACGTCTGTTCTAATGTCATAACAATGTTATGCAGCGTACTAAAACTACGGTCTAAACGCATAAGTAAAAAATCAATAACTTCTTTATTTACCTGAATTCCTTTGTGTTTAAAGGATAAAGTGTAGAGTTGATGAAGCGTTTTTTCATCTGGTTTATCTAAGTTTATAAAATTGCACGTTGCAAAGCGTGATTTTAGATCTTCTAGTGTTAAATTTAAGCTATTTGGTGTTTGTTCGCATGTAAATAAAACATGGGCCTTATTCGCTTTATAAAAGTTAAACGCATGAAATAAATTTTTTTCACACACTGGTGTTATCTGTTTTTCAAGATGGATGACAATATACTTGTCAGATTCTACAAATCTTTCTGGATCCAATTCATGTGCATAAACATAAGAAGCGTTATGTTTATGACCCCATATATGACTTAAATGTTTTTTGCCAGACCCTTTTTCCCCTGATAAATATGTAGAAAAAATTTCCAGTTCTTGTGGCCATTTTTCTAACCAGTTATAAGCCAGTTGATTTGATGGTCCTTGAATGAAAATGCGCTCATGATACGCTGGCAACTTAGGGGCGAATAATCGTCTTTCTTTAAAGGTCATCTTTTAAAAGTAATTACTTGTGAAAAAAAAGACAATCCCAACAAAAATAGCGACACCAATACCAATTTTTAAGAATCGCTTTAACCAAACAGATACAGGCACTGTATTTTTATTAGCAATTTTTCTAGTGTTTACTTTGATCTTATGATAAGAATTAGACATTTTTCAAATTATTATGTACTTTCAGATTACACTATATCATACAAAAGTTACGGAACCATTAACAAGATGCACACTCATTTTTTAAAATTATCATTCCACACTATGCGTTCATCCTTTTTAACAATGCCATTGCTATCAATGATTGTTATTTTTCTTTTTTGCCTTGAAAATTCTCATAAAACCCTAGATTTTAGCATTGTTGTTTCATTTTTATATCTATTGCCCGCCATATTATTAGTCCAAGAAGTAGTCTCCAGTATTCAAAGCGACCTTAAAGATGGTATTATTGAAAATTGGTTAGGGAATGGTGCAAGCAGCCTAAGCTATCTAGGGTGTAAAATTATATGTTTCTCACTTTTTTTGGCAGTGCCGTTTGTCATTTTGGTCTGTGGTGTTCTTTTATTAGATTACCCTATTGAAGACGTTTTTTATGTTGCGCTCGGTCTGTTCTTTTTATCCATAACCTTTATAAGTTTCGGATGTTTAATGGGTCTTTCATATAAATCTAAAGCATATATTGGTATATTATTATTACCGTTAGCCATACCATCTTTTTTATGGCTTATATCTGGCATAGAAACGGGAGAATATAAATTCCCCCTTATGCTATCATTTGGCATGACGCTTATGAGCGTTTCGTTAAGCCTTATATTAAGTAACTCTACAACAAAAAACTTGTTTTAAGCTTGTGTTTGAGCGTGAGATGATAGATCTTTCGTCATGGGGGGGTAACCTTGAGCCAGTCTTTGTTCGTCTGTCAACGGGTTACGTAAAACATAACCACGGCCCCAAACAGTTTCGATACAATCATCACCATCCATCGCTTCGGCTAATTTGCGCCTCAATTTGCAAATAAACACATCTATAATTTTTAACTCAGGTTCATCAATTCCACCATACAAATGATTTAAAAACATTTCCTTTGTAAGCGTTGTACCCTTTCTGAGAGAAAGCAGCTCTAAAATAGAATATTCTTTTCCCGTTAGCGGTAAAGGTTGGCCGCGAACCTCTGCAGTATGATTTTTAAGACTAACAACCAAATCACCTGTTGTTATCACGGATTCAGAATGTCCGCGTGATCGTCTCACAATAGCATGAACACGTGCTAATAATTCTGCTTTACTAAAAGGTTTTGTTAGATAATCATCAGCACCAAAACCAAATCCACGAACTTTGTCATCCGTATCATTTAATCCGGAAAGAACCAGAATAGGTGTTTGCACCTGTGATGCACGCAAACGTTTTAGCACGTCAAAACCATCAATATCCGGTAATAATAAATCAAGTATAATGAGGTCATACTCATATAATTTACCTATTTCCAACCCATCTTCGCCAAGATCAGTTGCATCACATATAAAACCCTCAGATTTTAATGCTTTTTCAATGTTCTTAGCGGTTGCCTGATCATCTTCGATCAAAAGAATGCGCATAAATCGCCCGTCATTTGTAACTCCCTATCTTTAGGATACATAAAATTTTCATAAAATTCTATATTTATTCGAGTTATTGATTAAATAAAAGCATAATAAGTTTACTTCTGAAAGAAAATGGGCCTATTCTATGGAAAACTATATATAAATTAAAACAACTTTATTCAGGAAACCATGTTTAATCAGTCCAAAAAATATGTAACTTTAGCGAATGCCATGACCTTACTGCGCGTAATTGCAGCACCCGTTATGTACTATTTAATAATCACCCACAACTGGAAGGCCTCATTTATATTATGTTTTTTAGGCGGTTTTACTGATTTGTTAGATGGTTTTTTTGCAAGATTATATAAACAAGAATCTTTATTTGGCGAACGATTTGATCCACTGGCTGATAAAATTTTCATGACGGCTATTTATCTAGCCTTAGGTCATGCATCCATCTTACCTCTATGGTGTATTGCCATTATTCTTGGTCGGGATATTTTGATCATACTTGGAGCCATGTATGCGCTTGTTTCAAAACAAACAATACCTTTATATCCCCTATTTTTAAGTAAACTAAATACGGTCATACAGATAGCCTTAAGTGGATGGCTTGTTGTTTTTCAATATATACAAGATATTGGGTTATCATCAAATACAGTTGAATTCTTCACAAATTGCTTTTTATATGGCACTCTGTTGATAACGATATTATCTGGATTACAGTATGCAAAAAGATTTATTACAAGCCTCCGCCTCCCCTCCTAATCCTTATAAATTATGGCTTGTTCTTGCATGCATTACAGCACTTTTAATTTATGTATTTTATCAAATTAGTGCGATAACATTTCCTTTTTTTGCAGGTCTAATAGGCGCTTATATCTTTAATAAGCCCGTCAATGCACTAGAACGTGTTGGAATCAGTCGCTCTATTTCTGCCGGTGTCGTTATTACTTGTGTTTTGATGTTTTTAGGCTTGTTGCTATTAGAAGCTTTACCGTTTTTAAAAGATGAATTTTTGAAAATATTAAAATCATATCCAGTTTTACAAGAACGATTTTTAACAGTTTTAGACCCTTTAATGGATTTTCTGAGTAAACTTTCTGGTGATAAAAAAAATCTAGATTTAAAAACACAGTTTGCTAATTCTTTTGGTAATATTTTTCAGTGGATTATCAAAAATTTAGCCTCTATGCTGACCCAAAGTTTAACCAGTGGGCTGGCTATTGCCAACATTATATCTATGGTTTTTCTTATTCCTTTAATCATGTTCTATGCTTTGTCTGAATGGCCAAAAATCATCTCTACACTAGATAACTTGTTACCAAAATTATACGCGCCTATCATTCGCCATAATATAAAAAATGTTGATGAAAAATTAGGGCATTACGCACGCGGCCAACTTATTGTAAGCGCACTCTTAATTTGTTTATATAGTATAGCTTTCTTGATTATAGACCTTCCCCATGCTCTATTTACAGGTTTTATCACGGGTTTTTTTTCCTTCATACCTTATATAGGTGTATTCATTGGTTTTATCTTGGCAATGACAATTGCATTAAGCAACTTTATTGATATGTATCATCTAATTGCCATTATGGTTATATTTGGAACATTTATTCTACTGGATGGTTATTTTTTAACCCCACGTTTAATTGGCGAACGTATAGGCCTCCATCCCGCATTTTTAATATTTGCATTATTGGCACTAGGCTCTTGGTTTGGCTTTTTAGGCATCATGTTTGCTTTACCCCTTGCTGCCGTTATTAGCGCACTGCTTAAACCACTGGTCAACTGGTACAAAATAAATTTTACTTAATAGTAATAGACCCGAAATGAATGATGTGTTTTCTTTATAAATTTGCTAAGTTAATACTATATAAGTGTTAAAAGGTAATCATTATGTCCGTTCGTGTCCGTTTTGCCCCCAGTCCAACAGGGTATCTTCATATTGGTAATGCAAGGGCGGCACTCATAAATTGGTTGTTTGCAAAGCAAAACAAAGGACTGTTCATCTTACGCCAAGATGATACCGATGTAGAGCGTTCAGAACAACGTTACGCTGATGCAGTTATTGAAGATTTAAACTGGCTTGGATTAAACCACGGCGAATTTTTCAAACAGTCTGATCGTTTTGATCGCTATCAAGAGGTTGTTCGTTCATTAATAGATACTGGCCGTTTATATTCATGTTTTGAAACCCCAGAAGAATTAGACTATAAAAGAAAAGTATTATTATCTAAAAAAAAACCACCCGTTTATGATCGTGAAGGATTACATTTAACACAAGAACAAATTCGCAATTATGAAACAGAAGGCAGGCGTCCTCATTGGCGCTTTAAGCTAAACCCTGGAAAAATAGAGTGGACTGATTTAATCAGAGGACCCGTGTCTTTTGATACAGCTGACATAAGCGACCCCGTTCTTGTTCGGGCAGATGGATCTTTTTTATATACAATTACATCTGTCATAGATGATTTTGATTATAAAATTACACACATCGTACGGGGAGAAGACCACGTCACAAACACAGCAACGCAAGTGCAGTTATTAGAAGCAATTAATAATAATCAACCCTTCCCAATTCAATTTGCGCATATGACATTATTGATGGATGCTGATGGGCAGCCCCTTTCAAAACGCATTGGGGGTTTAAGTTTACGTAGCCTTCGTGAAAAAGGTATTAATCCTATGGCGATTAATTCTCATTTGGCGCGTCTTGGCACATCTTTACCGATTGAGCCAAAATTGCAGCTGGAAGATTTGGTCAACGAGTTTGATTTTAATCATTTTAGCAGAACCACACCAAAATTTAATGAAGAAGATTTAAAGATCTTAAATCATAAATTATTTCATAAAATGCCCTATGAACAAGTAAAATCTCATATTGAAAAGCTGGGGTGCTTAAAAATTAAAGAGAAAGAATGGGAATTACTGCATGATAATATTGAAACCTTGGAAGATTTGAAAAAATGGGAAAATATTTTGTATGGAAATTTCACACCATGTAAAAACAATGATGCTGAATACATAAAGCTTAGTTTTGCTTTATTAAACGAAGATGCTGTAACGGAAAATACTTGGGGAGAGTGGACAAAAAAAATAAAGGAAGAATCTGGTAGAAAAGGCAAAGATCTTTTTATGCCCTTGCGCCAAGCTTTAACCGGAATGGATCACGGCCCCGAGATGAAAAAAATAATTATATTAATGGGATATGATCGGGTCTGTACAAGATTGAAATCTCAGTTTACAATGAATCATGCATAATAACTATTAGGATATACTCCATGGATAATAATTTAAAAAAACTTTTATTAGGAGCAGCCATTATTGGTGGGCTTGGTGGCGCATACTATTTAACAATGGGAAAACCAACAGAACGTTCTGAAATTTTAGAAAAGAAATCAGAAGTTACGCTTCCTTCTGTGGAAACAAAAGAGGATGCTGTCATAGAATCTAAAGACACGACCGCCACAGAATCTAACGATGCGCCCGTAGTTGCATCTAAAGACACACCCGCAGCAGAAGCAAAATTAGATGCAACAGTACCGACAGAAGAATATACAGATAAAAGTGTTGCTGCTGTTATTGCTGATCTCAACAGAGATATAACAATTGCTGATGTGAAAAAAACGGCCGATTTGTTACCCCGTCAAATGCGTGAGGTCCCTTTTCAAACAATGTACCCAATACTACTCCGCCAAGCTGTAGACATGGTTATTTTAGAACATAATGCCGTTAAAGAGGGTTTTGATAAAAAGTCTGAAATAAAGAATGCAGTTGAAGAACGTAAGCGCGCTATTTGTATAGCTTCTTTTTTAGAAAAAGAAGTTGATGAAAAAGTATCTGATGATGTTTTAATGAAAAAATATGAAGATGTAAAAAAAATGATTCCTAAAGACGAGGAAGAGTTTGAAATTGCACATATTTTATTAAAGACAGAAGCAGAAGCTAAAAAATTAATCAAAGATATTGAATCTGGTAAAACTACATTTGAAAAGGCTTTAGAAAAAACGCTGGATGAAAAAACAAAAGAAACAGGCGGTAAAATTGGGTTTTTAAAGCGCATGGAAGTGCAGCCTGAACTTTTTGAAAAAATTACCAAGACAGACGATGGTAGTGTCGTATCTGAACCACTTAATTTTGGTAAAATGGGAAGCAGTGTGCTTCGTGTGTTATCAAGTCGTCCTTTAACCGTTCCAAAATTTGACGAAATTAAGGTTGAACTTAAAAAGGCGATGATGCCAGAGCTATCTCAGGAAATTATTAAAAAAATAAAAACTGAAGCTGATGTCAAATTGTTTGCATTAGATGGATCAGCCATCCCAGAACGTTCAGAAGAAGAGCTTAAAAAGGCCCTAGAAACTGATACACCTTCTGCGATTGATGCCTCTAAAATGGACGCTAAATTTGTATGCGGAACCTTTAAAGGTGGAGAAATAACACTTGCTGATTTGCGTGTTGCTTATGATGCGCTTCCTGAAATGCTACGCATTTTACCCTTTGAAAAAATGTATGAACTGGTCTTAATAAAAGTCGTCAATGAGCGTATTCTATTTTCTGCAGCAGAAAAAGCTGGCCTTGCAAAAGATCCTAAAGTTCAAGAAAAAATAGCGGCAGAATCGCGTATGGTTATGCAAGATGCTTATTTAAAAGCACGTGCAGAAACATTAATTACTGAAACAGATCTTAAAGCAGATTACGAACGCATAAAAAAGAACTTAGCTGATAAGAATGAAATGGAATATAGACTGCGCCATATTATGACAGCAACTGAAGAAGAAGCAAAATCTGTTTTAGCAAAGTTGAAAGCAGGAAAGTCTTTTGATGAACTTGTTGAAAGTTCTATTGATGATGCTACAAAGGCTAATAAAGGTGAGCTTGGTTATGTTAGAAAACGTTATCTCCCCAAAGATTATCAAGACGTGATAGCAAAATCTGTTAAAGGAACTTTGGTAAACAAAGTTGTTAAATTAGCTGACGGCAAATTTAGCGTTATGCGCCTAGAAGACAAACGTTCTGTGACACCACCATCATTTGAACAAATGAAGGATCAAATTAAATCTGGTTTGGTTGCAAAAAAAGCAGTGGAAGTTTTAGAACAAAATCGTTCTAAAATGGCAATTTCTTATAAAAATCTTAAGGGATTACCAACAGCATCAGAACTAGAAGTGATGTTTAAAAAAATTAATGCACAAATGAGTGAAGTTCTAAAGAGTGGAACCTTGCCTGTAATGCCAGGCGCACAATAACACTTTAAATTAATAAAGTTTTTGTATCAGAGTAGATCTTACATTAAGGAGTCTACTCTTTTTTTATACGCCTTATGCTTGTGATGAAAATGTATCTACCTTAAACTATTAACATGCAAAGAATTAATGCGGTTATATATGAATGCCAACAAAAAACATCCTTTTCACTTAGTACCCCCTAGCCCATGGCCATTTTGCATAGCTATTACCCTAATTTTTTTAGGAATAGGTTCTGTTCTTGCTATGCATAATATGGATTATATTTTATTCATTGTTGGTATTATCGCACTTATTGCCATAGTTACTGCCTGGTTAAGTGATGTTGTTAAAGAATCACGTGAAAAAAATACACATACCCAAGAAGTGCAAATGGGTTTAAAAATTGGTATGGCTCTTTTTATTTTTTCAGAATTTATGCTATTTTTTGCTTTTTTCTGGTCATACTTTAATGCAGCACTTGATCCTATTTCTATGGTTGATGACAATTTTATTACAGGTGTGTGGCCACCAAAAGGCATTAAAACATTTGATCCCTTTGACTTGCCCTATTTAAACACCTTGTTGTTATTATTATCTGGAACAACGCTCACGTGGGCCCATCATGAACTATTACAAAACAAAATATCGGATGTTAAAAAGGGGTTGGCATTAACTGTTGCACTTGGGTTAATCTTTACATGCGTGCAAATTATTGAATATAGTCATGCCGCATTTGCTTTTACTGATGGCATATATGCAAGTACTTTTTATATGGCAACAGGTTTGCATGGTGCTCATGTTTTAGTTGGAACTATTATGCTAGCCGTATGCTTAGCGCGCGCTTTTAAAAATGGTGATCAAACGGCAACACACCATGTTGGATTTGAAACAACGGCTTGGTACTGGCATTTTGTTGATGTTGTATGGCTATTTCTATTTATATCTATTTATTGGTGGGGCGCAGGACAGGGATAAAATACAGTTAAATAGTTAACCCTCGTAATAAAATCTTAATCTTTTAATGGGTAATATAGAAATATAGAGCAAAAAAACAGGATGTTATATTGTGATCAAAAATATAATGACACATACTACAGGTATAGTGGATGGATATCTAACTGGATATCTATTGGTTGCTATGCCAACAATTATACAATCACGCTTTGAGCAAGCGTCAATTTTTGTATGCGGACACGATAAAAATGGTGCTATTGGTCTTATATTAAACAAACCATTACCGGCAGTTTCTTTACCTGAACTGCTAAAACAATTTGATATTGCTGTCACGAGCAATACACCCAATACCCCTTTATACTTTGGTGGCCCCGTCGATATGGGGCGTGGATTTGTATTGCACACCCTAGACTATACAAGCGCTAATACCGTTATTGTGAATGAAACCTTTGGCGTTACCGCAACAATTGATATTTTGCGGGCCATTGCAGGGGGTGCAGGCCCGGAGCGGTTTCATATTTGTTTAGGGTATAGTGGATGGGGTTCGGGTCAGCTTGAAATGGAAATGCAAAACAACGAGTGGCTTTTAAGCCAATCTTCAATAGATTTAATTTTTAATACGCCCGCTGATGAAAAATGGAAAAAATGTATGCACAGTATGGGATTACATGATGGTAATCTACCTTATGCTGGTGGCCATGCTTAGACAAAATAAATCGTCGTTATGTAATTTCGGAATCTAAAATTTTCCCAACAAGTTTTGCTGTGTAATCAAGCATGGGGATAATGCGACTATAGTTCATACGCGTAGGACCCACTATACCAAGGGCCCCAATAATTTTTTGTTTTTTATTATGATAGGGTGCCACAACAAGAGAACACCCAGCTTTAGAAAATAATTGATTTTCAGCGCCAATAAAAATTTGTACACAGTCAGCGTTAAGCGTTGCTGATAATAATTGTTGCATCGCTTCTTTTTTATCAAGCATTGAAAACAATTCACGGACTTGCTCTAGCTCATTCATTTGCTGAATAGAATCTAGTAAATGTGATTGTCCTCTGACAATGAGAGAACCTTTTTCATTACCAGTTTTGGACCATTCAGCAATCCCCGCCTCAACAACTTTTGTTGTTAATACATCTAAGTGCGATTTATCTTTTGATAATTCTACTTTTAAATTTGCAATCATTTCTGCTAAGGTTTTTCCAAATGCACGTTCACTTAAATAGCGACCAGCTTGCATAAGCGTTGTTGGCGTAATAATGTTCGGTATTTGTATAATACGATTTTCAATAACATCTTCTTGATTGATTATAACGGCTAAAGCACGGCCTTGCCCCAAATGTACAAATTCAATATGGCTGAGTGTTGATTCCGTTTTTGGGGCCATCACAATGCCAGCACAATTTGAAAGGCCAGAGATAGCCTGTGTTGCTTTTTCTAATACATCTTCAATAGTTTGATTTTTATCCTGAATCATACTTTTAATGCGGGCTTGTTCATTTTGTGATAAATCCCCAACTTCAAGTAACCCATTTACAAAATATTGCATGCCTTTATCTGTTGGTAGCCTGCCTGAGGAAACATGTGGAGAATACAACAACCCGGCATCCTCAAGATCTGACATTATATTGCGAATGGTTGCAGGAGATAAGTTTTTTGACAAAGTTTGAGACAAAGTTCTAGAGCCTACTGGTTCGCCAGTTTCGACATAAGATTCAACTATTTTTTTAAAAATTTCATTTGAGCGTTGATTCAAATCACCAATTGTCATAGACTTTGACTTATATTTTAATATTTTCTATATTTTACCACGTTACGAAGGGTTTTAAAATGCGTATTGATAAACGTCGGGATGACGAGCTAAGAGCAGTATTTTTAGGCCCAAGTTTTGCCAAATATGCAGAAGGTTCTTGCTTTGTAAAATTCGGCGATACACACCTTATTTGCACAGCAACGATAGAAGAACGCGTGCCACCCTTTTTGCGTAATAAGGGCACAGGATGGGTCACGGCAGAATATGGAATGCTCCCAAGATCAACGCACGATCGTATTGATCGGGAAGCTGCCCGTGGACAACAAACTGGACGCACCCAAGAAATACAACGATTGATTGGTCGTTGTTTAAGGTCTGTTATTGATTTAAAAGCCCTTGGTGAACGTCAAATAAGAATAGATTGTGATGTGATGCAAGCAGATGGGGGCACTAGAACTGCTGCGATAACGGGTGGTTACGTTGCACTGCGTCAAGCATGCATGCTGCTTCTTAAAAATAAGAAAATTAAAGAAATGCCTTTAACTGATTATTTAGCCGCTATATCGTGTGGTATTGTAAATGGCACACCGGTCTTAGATTTAAATTATCAAGAAGATTCAACGGCACAAGTAGATGCTAATTTTATTATGACAGGATCTGGAAAAATTGTTGAAATTCAAGCATGTGCAGAAGCAGAGCCGTTTACAACAGATGAATTAACCAAAATGATAAGCTTATCTCAAAAAGGTATTCAGGAACTCATCGAAAAGCAAAAAATATTATTTAAATAAAAAGCTTTACCTTCTATATGACAACATATACATGCCTTAAAAAATCAAGCAAGGTTGTCCGAAAAGCAAAAAACATAAAAGTTTATATACAGGTTCGGTATTTTTTCTTGCAGAGTTGACAGAACATACCCTATAATAAGTAGTATTCATTAAGTAAGAAAGATTTTTTATGAAAAAAGGCATTCACCCAGAATATCATACAATTAATGTTGTGATGACTGATGGAACAAAGTTTGCAACACGCTCCACTTGGGGTAAAGAAGGCGATGAAATGAAATTAGACATCGACTCAAAATCACACCCAGCGTGGACTGGTGGCGGTCATAAAATGATCGACACAGGTGGACAAGTATCTAAATTTAACAAACGCTATGGTGATTTTAGCTTCGCTAAATAATACATTTTAAAAGTGGTCCAAACCCTATGACGGAGCATTCATCAAGTAGTTCAGCACTTATTGTGCCTGAATATTTAGAACGTTTGAATGCCCCACAACGGGAAGCTGTTGAACAAACAGAAGGGCCACTTCTTGTTCTTGCTGGTGCAGGAACTGGTAAAACACGGGTTTTAACATCCCGTGTTGTTCATATTTTGAACCTAGGTCTTGCAAGACCCTTTGAAATTTTAGCCGTTACTTTTACCAATAAAGCTGCCCTGGAGATGAAAGAACGTATTCATCTTGCACTTGGTCAAAGCTTGGAAGGTGGCCTTTGGCTAGGTACGTTTCACTCCCTTGGTTTAAAAATACTCCGGCGCTACGCTGAAGATGTTGATTTAAACCCTCATTTTTCTATTCTTGATCCCGATGATCAAGTGCGGCTTTTAAAACAGCTTTTAAAATTGAACCATATTGACGAGAAAAAAACACCAGCAAAAATGGTATCCATCATCATATCTAGATGGAAAGATCGTGCGATTCGATACGATCAAGTGCCAACATCGGAACAAGGCATCATCAGTAACATCTATGAACAATATCAAAAGCGCCTACATCTTTTAAATGCTGTTGATTTTGGCGACCTGCTTCTTCACTGTCTTACCCTATTTCAAAAACATCCAAGTATTCTTGAGCAATATCAGCGACAATTTCGTTATATCCACGTGGATGAATATCAAGATACAAACATTGCCCAATATATGTGGGTGCGCCTTTTATCTGGGCACCATAAAAATCTTTGTTGTGTTGGTGATGATGATCAATCTATTTACGGTTGGCGTGGTGCTGAAGTTGGTAATATTTTAAAATTTGAAAAAGATTTTCCCAATACATATGTTGTAAAATTAGAACAAAATTATAGATCAACGTCTCATATTATTAAAACGGCTGCTAAATTAATTTCACACAACAAAGAACGTTTGTCAAAAACGCTTTGGACTGAACAAGTAGATGGTGAAAAAGTTATTATTCGCGCCACCTGGGATAGCGATGACGAAGCCCGTTTTATCTGTACAGAGATTGAAGATTTAACACGCAAGGGTATAAAACTTCAAGACACGGCTATTTTAGTACGTGCGGGTTTTCAAACACGTAGTTTTGAAGAACGTTTCTTACGTATGGGAATCCCCTATAAAGTTATTGGCGGTTTTCGCTTTTATGAGCGCCAAGAAATTAGAGATGCCATAGCCTATATACGCCTCATCGTACAACCAGATGATGGTATGGCTTTTGAGCGTATTATTAATTTACCGAAACGCGGCATTGGTGGCTCCACCATTCAAAAAATCCATGAAATTTCACGATTCGACAATATTTCAGTGCCAAAAGCTGCCTTTCTTTATGCACAAAATAGTGCAAAGGGGCAAGTAAAACTTAACATTTTAACTTTTTTTAGCAATATTGCACGCTGGCGAAACCTGCTTGAAAATAATACACCCCATGTTGATGTTGTAAAACTCATGCTGGATGAATCAGGCTACGCTTCAATGTGGGCAAACGACCAATCTACAGAAGCACCAGGACGTTTAGAAAACTTAAAAGAACTTGTATCCGCTATTGAAGAATTTGATTATCTACAAGGTTTTCTAGAACATGTTAGTTTGGTTATGGAAAACAACCAAAAAAAGCAAGAAGATCAAGTGACCATTATGAGCCTGCACGCCGCAAAAGGCTTAGAATATGATTATGTTTACCTGTCGGGTTGGGAAGAAAAACTTTTCCCACACTCAAAATCGCTTGATGAAAACGGGCAAGAAGGCCTTGAGGAAGAACGTAGACTTGGGTACGTTGGCATATCACGTGCAAAAAAACGGGCTGTGATCACGCATACAAAGCAACGGAAAATGTATTCTGGATGGAATAAATGCCACCCTTCCCGCTTTTTAAAAGAACTGCCCCTAGAAAACATTACGATCTATAGCGCTAACGGCGTGGAACAAAAAGACAAATCTCACTTGAGTGACGATCCCATACAAATAGAACCCTCCTATGCAGCAATAGGAAACGACTTTGATCTTGGTGACCGTGTCTACCATCAAAATTTTGGTTATGGAAGCATCACTGACAAAGATGGTGACTATGTGGTAGTTCAATTTGATACAGGGTCTATAAAGCAAATCATTTCAAGCTTTGTTGAACACGCTTAAGGTCTAATAAGCGCATTAACAAAAACCCAGGTTTAATAAAACCAAAACCCCATAGTGCGAAGCGCCCATACAATGCCCACAATAGAAAGAACCATTCCAGTAAACCAAAATACTTCTTGCGTTAACGTATATCCAATAAATTTAGACCACAGAGTTTGTTTTTTAGAAAGTCTGTTTTCGGTTCTTAATATTAAATGCGACAACCACTTTGAATTATCTTTCATCCCCCTACCCCTTGTAATGCAATATACATACAGGGTAACAAAAAATAGCTTGTTAAACATCACTTGAAAAAAAATGAATATTCGTATAAAATTTTTTCCTGCCGTAAATTGCTATGTTAACGTTTTTTTAATTTTTGCTTGATAGCCTGAAAGAGAATACTAAAATTTTTGGTTGTTTTTATGAAAAGTTATCGCATTTTCCTCACTTTGTTTTTATTGCTCTTTGTGGCAAATACAACAACTGTTGATGCAGTTGCACAAACAACTTCTAAAAAGACAACCGTCGATAAAGTCAAAGTCAAAAAAACAAAAAACGTCAGCAAAAAAACCACAGGTGAAACAAAACCCGTTATAAAGGCTGTTGGTAAGAAAAAAGCCACTAAAAAGATTAGTAAAAAAGATCATAGCATGTCTATGTATGCACAAGAAATACATCCTGGCGATAAAATGCTGGTTGATAATTTTGGAAAACAGGTAGGGTTCAAAGCAAAAGATTTTTCTAAAGTAAAAGAAGAAGAAGCTTGTTCAAAAGAAGCGTGTAAAGCTGATGTGGATCAATCAACATGCTACCGCGCTTTTAGAGGAGACATTGAAAATCCTGAAAAGGGCTGTCAGGGTTACCAACGCCGTACCATGGGGCAAAAGATCGGCAAAAGCAAAAAAGCTTCAAAAATAGCTAGTGGTAGCGTTGCGCCAAAAATGGGCGCAAAAGCTGAAGGCAAACCAATAAAAAATAAACTAAAAAATGCACTAGATGAAGGTCCATTAAATCTAGAAGTAATAGAAAATAGTACAGCCGGCGCCAAAAAAGTGACACCTGGTCAAGATCCATCCGCAGCTATTGCAGGCATTGGTGGTGCTGCAGCCATTGGTGCTCTGGCTATGCATAATCTTGCAGATGATGATAACGACAATGTGAC
>DPKF01000138.1 GCA_003542655.1 Holosporales bacterium | reverse complement strand
GCATATATATTATATAATATGAGCCCTGTTCAGATAAAACACTTACATAACATGTGGAATAATCTTGCCCATATAGATGAAATTTTAGTAGAGTATTTCATTATGTAGGGAATTTTTTAGAAACGACAATGATGTTATCACGATTACTAGGTTTTATGTCTGCCGATATGGCGATTGATTTGGGAACAGCCAATACTTTGGTTTATGTTAAGGGACGTGGAATTGTTTTAAATGAGCCGTCAGTGGTTGCAATTTCTAGTTATAAAGGTAAACAACAAGTTTTAGCCGTTGGAGAAGAAGCTAAATTAATGCTGGGCAGAACACCTGGTAACATTAAAGCAATTCGACCATTACGTGATGGTGTTATTGCTGATTTTGAAGTTGCTGAAGAAATGATTAAACATTTCATTCAAAAAGTTCATAACCGTCGTGGTTTTGCAGCACCACGAATTGTTATTTGTGTGCCATCGGGTTCAACTGCTGTTGAACGCCGTGCTATTCAAGAAGCCGCTGAAAGTGCAGGTGGTCGTAAAGCATATCTAATTGAAGAGCCTATGGCTGCAGCAATTGGTGCGGGTATGCCTGTGACCGAACCAACAGGATCTATGGTTGTTGATATTGGCGGTGGCACAACAGAAGTTGCTGTGTTGTCTTTGGGTGGCATCGTTTATTCTTGTTCTGTTCGCGTTGGTGGCGATAAAATGGATGACGCTATCACACAATATATTCGTAAAAATCATAACCTTCTGATTGGGGAATCAACAGCAGAACGTATTAAAAAAGAAATTGGATCTGCCATTGTTAAGCCAGATAGTGACAGCATTAAAATGTCAATTAAGGGAAGAAGTCTAATTAATGGCATTCCACAAGAAATTGAAATTTCACAAAAACAAATTGCCGAATCCTTAAAGGACGTTGTTGCGCAAATTGCTGAAGGTGTGAAAAATGCCTTAGAAAATACGGAACCCGAATTATCTGCTGATATTGTTGATCGCGGTATTGTGATGACGGGTGGTGGGTCGCTGCTTGCAAATTTGTATCAAGTCATTGCAGAAGTAACAGGCGTCCCTGTATTTTTAGCTGAAAATCCATTAAATTGCGTTGTGCTTGGCACAGGGCGCGCTTTGGAAGAAATGAAAGCATTAAAATCAGTTCTAGCAAATAATTATTAAATTAAGGTCTTTTCTAATGATAAAAATGTATACGCGATATATTATCTTTATAAGCATGCTTTTAGCGTGTTTTTGTCACGTAGAGGCTGCTAAAAAAAAACGTCCTATTATCAAGAAACATACTGTATACAATGAATGCAAGGTTGAAACGCCTACTGATCAAAATGGCTTAGCAATACCGTATGCTTATTTGATGGACGCCGAAACAGGTGCCGTTTTATATGAACACCAAGCAGATGTTAAAATGTCTCCAGCTTCTATGACTAAAATTTTAACTGCTTATATTGTGATGGATAAAATAAAGCAAGGTGATCTTCAGGAAGATCAATTGCTAGCAGTTAGTAAAAAGGCCTTTCGTCGTGAAGGAACCACGATGTTTTTAAACCTTGATCAGCAAGTTTCTGTGATTGATCTTTTAAAAGGTCTTATTATTACCTCCGGAAATGATGCTGCTGTCGTTTTTGCCGAAGCGCTTGCCGGCACAGAAGAAAATTTTTCAAATATGATGAATGCGTATGCTAAAAAATTGGGTATGAATAACACACATTTTTTAAATGCAAGTGGCATACCGGCTGAGGGACATTATACAACAGCACATGATCTGGCGCTTGTTGCGCACCGTGTATACACAGATTTTCCCCAATATTTTCCGTTATGGGGAACACAAGAATATAAATTTAATGGTATCAATCAAATTAATAAAAATTCGTTGCTTGCAAAAAATGTCGGTTTTGATGGCATGAAAACAGGCCGTGGTGAAAATAATCGTTATGGTATGGTTGGCACGTGCCTTCGTCATGGCAGACGATTATTTGCCGTTGTTAACGATCTAAAATCAGAATCGGAACGCGAATATCAAATACTTGCACTTATGAATCATGGTTTTACGGCTTGTAAAAATTACTTTTTTTTTAAAGAAAACCATATTGTAGACCGCATTCCTGTATGGTATGGCAATAAATCGCACATACGTATAGGCTTTAAAGATAAAGTAATGTTTACCAATAAAAATATCAACATTGATGATATCAAAATTGATTTTTCATATGCGAAATCTTTTAAAGCACCGGTTGAAAAAGGACAGGTTATAGGGCAAATAACGGTAACGTTCCCTGAGGACAAAACAGTTTATCAAAAAGATATTATTACTTTAGAAACCGTTGAAAAAACAAATATATTTGGCCGATTATATGATGGCATTGTTTATCTTTTAGGTGGCCGCAATTATAATGATGAACATCAAAAAATAAAACCATTTCCAGGTTTCAAACCAACAGGAGCTTGAATATTTTTAGCAAAGTGAGTCCGTTATGAAATTTCTAGATGAAGCCAAAATTTTTATTCAATCGGGTGATGGCGGTGCAGGAAGTGTTAGTTTTCGACGCGAAAAATTTATTGAATATGGCGGCCCTGACGGGGGTAATGGCGGTAAAGGTGGTGATGTATGGATAGAAGTTGTTGATACTTTAAATACCCTCATTGATTATCGCTATCAACAGCATTTCAAAGCTGAGAAGGGTCAGCATGGAATGGGCCGTACGCGTACAGGCCGTAATGGAGATGACCAAATCTTAAAAGTTCCGGTTGGAACACAAGTTTTTGCAGAAGATAAAGAAACACTTTTATATGATTTTACCAAAGCAGGAGAGCGTGTGCGCCTCCTTCGCGGCGGTGATGGTGGTTTTGGGAATGAAACCTATAAAACCTCAACAAATCAGGCGCCTACAAAAGCGACACCCGGTTGGCCTGGCGCTGAACAATGGGTCTGGTTGAAGTTAAAACTAATCGCCGACGTTGGCTTAGTTGGGTTGCCAAATGCTGGAAAATCAACCTTTTTAGCTGCGGTGACCCGTGCGAAACCTAAAATTGCAAATTATCCCTTTACAACATTAAATCCACAATTAGGCGTTGTTTATGTTCATGAAGAAGAATTTGTTGTTGCAGACTTACCTGGTTTAATTGAAGATGCGCACAAAGGAACAGGCTTGGGGCATAAGTTTTTAGGTCATGTAGAGCGATGCCGTGTTATTATTCACGTATTAGATGGAACCTCTAATAATATTAAAAAGGATTATGATTTAATTCGTAAAGAGCTGGCCCTTTATGATGCTGGCCTTGAGGATAAAAAAGAATTAGTAGCACTCAATAAATGCGACTGCTTAGATGACGAATTGATTGAGGCGCAAATTTCAGAGCTTGGCATTGATAGAAAAAACGTTTTCCCTATTTCTGCAGCAGCGCAGCAAGGCTTGCAGCCACTATTAAGCAAAACACTGACGTGCCTTAAAGATGAAAGTTATGAAGAGATGTAAGCGAAAAATAAAACTGCATTCTTATGTTGTTTTTCGGCCCCCCCTCTTAAGCGCTTAATTCAAAAAATTGTAAAATACATATTATGAAGACTAAAAAAAACACGGCAAACTCACTAAACCAAGAATGGTCTTTAAATAGTATTAAAGCCATTATTGTTGGCTCTTTTGCAACAATGTTTGAATGGTATGACTATGCTTTGTACGGATATTTTTCACCGATCATTGCAAAATTGTTTTTCCCAGCAGCAGGTACCTATGAATCCCTTATGATGACATTTTCTGTTTTTGCAATCGGGTTTTTAATACGCCCCTTAGGTGCAATTATTTTTGGTTATATAGGCGATCGTCTTGGCAGGCGCTACGCACTGTCTTTATCGGTTATGTTAATGGCTTTACCAACAGCGCTTATTGGTATGCTGCCAACCTATAATAATGCAGGAATGTGTGCACCTATTATTCTTATCATCTTGCGCCTGATCCAAGGCTTAGCTGTTGGCGGGAATTACGGCGGCGCTTTTGTTTATGTCATAGAGCATGCCCCAAAAACGCAAAAGTGTTTAGCTGGCAGCTGTTTAATGGTTGGAACAATAGGCGGCATTTTATTAGGGTCAGCAACATCATCACTTTTTACTTGGGCCCTATCAGAGGAAAGTTTACTGTTATGGGGATGGCGCCTTCCTTTTATTTTTGGTTTGCTGGCAACCATGGCAGGTTTATATATTAAAAAAAATATTCCAGAAACCCCCGTTTTTCAAAATGTAAAAGAAGACGAACATCAATCAAAAAAAATACCAATTTTAGACATATTTAAAGATTATAAAAAACAAGTATGCCTTTCAATTTTAGCTATTTTGCCCGATGTGATCGGGATTTATATGATGTTCTTTTTTATGACAACATATCTGATTGAAATTATTGGTTGGCAGGCTGAAACAGCCTTAACAATGAATACTATTAACTTAGCTATTATGGTCATTTTAATACCATTTTTTGGTTATTTATCTGACCGTATTGGTGGCATTAAAATTATGAAAGCGGTATCTATTAGTTTTGTATTGTTTTCTATTCCCTGCTTTATACTGTTAAGCAAAAGTACGGGGGGTATTTTAGCGCCCCTTGCACAAACAGTTTTTTCTATTACAATCGGCGCATATTACGGCGCAATGCCTGCAACAATTGTTAACACCTTCCCGTCAAGAATACGGTATTCAGCATCTGCATTTTCATTTAATGTTGCAGCCGCAATATTTGGTGGTACCACCCCATGGATTTGTACATTTTTGATTAAGAATACAGGTGTTTTAATTTCCCCAGCATACTATCTGGTTCTGACAGGTATTGTATCTTTTTGTGCGCTCTTAAAGTTAAAAAAATAACGACTGATGAAATCAGTTATTGCAATTTCTATTTTTGTCTATACACTATAGGAAAGCTTTTATATAGCTAAAATAGCTTTTAACCCTAATTCTGGATTAAAAAGTTATTGTTGGTGGCTAAAGCTGATTTGTCCGAAATACT
>DPKF01000157.1 GCA_003542655.1 Holosporales bacterium | reverse complement strand
GACTCAAATCCATCGGAGGTGACGGCACTGAAATTTGGCACACCATTTAACGTTGCGTTATGACGGGCCACATCCACTGCTTTAGCGTCAATATCGACGCCTAAAATATTAGCATTAGGTCGCGCAATGCCAACGGCAAGCCCCAATATACCGGAACCACACCCCATATCAAGAACGGTTGTGATCGTTTGGTCTTTTAAAATCTGATCAATAGCAGTCAAGCAACCTTTTGTCGTTTGATGCTCACCACTACCAAAGGCCGTTGCAGCATCAATCATCAGTCCACACTGACCGTTTGGCACAACTTCTGGGGCATAAGAACTGTGTATAAAAAAACGACCAATTGAAATGGGCTTAAAATTTTCATAGCAAACTTTCAGCCAATCTTGGTCTATAATATCCTCAACTTGAAATTGTTCACATGCTATATGGGCACTATTAAGCAGCATTTCAACAAAGTGTGCATAGGTTTTATCTTGCAAGATGAGTTTAATCATAAAGCGTGAACTGATATAAAAACCGTTCTCATCTAAAACGTCAGAAAGTTCTGCGGTTTCATCCTCAAAACAAGAAAACGTGTCAAAATGTTGTTCTAATAGTGATGTGACGAGATCAATATTTTTTTGATTTGTTAAAAAAGATAAGCTATACATTGATGTTTTATGATTATAAACCTTAGTCACACTATATAGGGCAAGTATTGCTTTTGTACAGAAATAAAAAAGGGGGACTAAATCCCCCCCCTATTCTATTAAGATCACTGATTACAAAATGCCTGAAGCTTGCATTGCTGCTACAAATGCTGCACGCGTGGAATTCGTCAGCAGATTAAGGGGTGCTGTTAAAGGCACATCATTAAATGATGCACAATCAAATTGAACACCAGTTCCAGCTTGCATAAACCCCAACTTAACAAACGTCGGCGTATGCGTAACGGGCCCAACCCTTGTTTGAAAAACCTCAGTCCAATTACCAGCTATTTCAGTCGCAGGAGCTGGAGCTGGAGATGCGACGCTTGCAACTGGCATTGGCGTTGGAACTGCTTGCGCACTTGGCTCAGCAGAAGCGCCCTTTAAAAATCCAGCTTTAAAAGCTGCAAAACCTTTGTTTGATGCAAAGGCAGCTGTTGACATTAATAGTGTTGTTAAAAGTATTTTCTTCATTGTTAATCCTTTTTATTAAAATAAAGCCCATTATACCTTAACTGCAGCAATATTAGCAATAATTTTGTTCAAATTGTTTTACTTCACCATTATACGTACTAAAAATACCGCGATCAAAATGCCACCCATGCAGTTGTAAAGAACCAGCGCGTACCCTTTCTTTAATCCAAGGAAAAGTCATTAAATTATTTAAAGATAATATAATGGCTTCTTTTTCACAAATATGTTGTTGTTTTTCAAGCGATACTGTTTCGGTTGTTTCTTTTTTTAAAGCATCAAGCGCAGGTTCTGCAATGCGCATCCACGCGGCAACAAAACTGTCATGGCCTACATGAATATGATCTTGTATCATGCTTTTTATGCCACCACAGTTGCCGTGCCCTAAAACAATTAAGTGATCAACCTTTAATGCCGTCACGCCATATTCTATAACAGCACTGGTTCCATGGTGTTTATCCCGTTCTTCTGGTTGATAGGGCGGCACTAAACCAGCAATATTTCTGTGTATAAAAAGCTCTCCCGGGCCTGCATTCATTAAAACAGCTGGATCAACCATAGAATCGCTACAAGACACAATCATTATTTTAGGTTTTTGCCCTTTTGTAACTGTTGTATTATAGGCAGAACCGTCATAACAGTTTCTTTTTGCAAAAGATTCTATCCCACTTCGTAACGTGTTTATATCAGGCATTTTCCAAATCCTTTTTCTTTTAACCACAACCAATCAAAATGCTCACCTGGATCTATTTTGCGACCAGGTGCAACATCGCTATGGCCAATTATATTATAGGGTTTAATATTATATAACCTTGTTAAATAGGTCAATAATTCTACAAGTGCTTGCATTTGTAGGGGGGTATAAGGTTCAGCCGGTGTTATACTATGCCCTTTGTTTTGAATTTCAATACCAATAGAATAATCATTCACATTATCTATACCCTGCCATGTGCTAACACCTGCATGCCATGCCCTTTTTTCATCAGGAACTAAATTATAAATAGAGCCATCATAATCGATCAAGTAATGTGCACTCACTTTACGTTCGCCATCACATAAAATGGCAATACTGTCTGCCGCAGAGGGCAGATCAGTATAATGCAAAACAATATGCGTTACATCACAGGGCCGATCGTTATAATTTAGCGAAGAATATGATGTATTAAACTTCATTTCTAGGTATCTAAGAAACTACGTAATTTGCGTGAACGAATCGGGTGCTTTAATTTGCGCAAAGCTTTGGCTTCAATCTGACGAATACGTTCACGTGTGACCGCAAACTGTTGACCAACTTCTTCTAATGTATGATCAGTATTCATACCAATGCCAAAGCGCATACGTAACACACGTTCTTCACGGGGCGTTAAGCTTGCCAAAATACGTGTTGTTGTTTCTTTTAAGTTTGCATTAATGGCCGAATCGATGGGAAGGACAGCATTTTCATCTTTAATAAAATCGCCCAAGTGACTATCTTCTTCATCACCAATTGGCGTTTCCAAACTGATAGGTTCTTTTGCAATTTTCATCACCTTACGGACTTTATCCAAAGGCATCATCAGTTTTTCAGAAATTTCTTCCGGTGTTGGCTCCCGCCCCATTTCATTCATCATTTGTCGTGACGTGCGCACAAGCTTGTTAATGGTTTCAATCATATGCACAGGAATGCGAATTGTTCTTGCTTGGTCAGCAATAGAGCGCGTAATAGCCTGGCGGATCCACCAAGTGGCATAAGTTGAAAATTTATAACCACGTTTGTATTCAAACTTATCAACAGCCTTCATCAAACCAATGTTACCTTCTTGAATCAGATCTAAAAACTGCAGCCCACGGTTGGTATATTTTTTAGCAATTGAAATAACCAATCGCAAGTTTGCCTCAATCATTTCTTTTTTTGCGCGTGATGCTTGGCGTTCACCTTTTTGAATTTGAGTCACAATTTTTCTAAATGTCAAAAGTGGTAACCCAACCTCCTGCTCCAGATTTTGCACAGCAGACAGCAAATCCGTTAACACATGTTGATGTGAAGATAAAAATACGTCCCATTTTGCCCCTTTTTGTTTATTAACATCTTCAAGCCAATTTTGATCAATCACACGATCTTGAATAAATGGTAAAATTTTAGTGCGTTTAATGCCAGATTTTTCAGCACTTAACAAAAGATTTTTCTCAAGTTCTGTAACCCTCTTATTTAAATTCTGATGGGCATGAAACAACTCTAACAATCTTAAAGGATTTAACCGCATTTCCACAATATTAGCTAAAAGTTTCTGTAAACAATCTTGATATTCAGCACTTTCTGAGTAGTTTTTTCCTTCTTGAACTGCTTCTGAGCGTAAATAATCTAACTGCCTATATAACTCAAAATGAATATTGATAAATAACGTTACTTTAGATAACTGTGTTTCATCAACAACCGGCACTTGTGTGCGAACGTCATCTGCGCCGATAGAATCGTCATCAGAATCTGAGTCTGAATCCGAGTCTGAATCGTGATCGTCATCAAAATTATCACTTGAATCAAGGCCAATCAATTCGCGAATGATCATTTCTCCAGCTTCAATATTATTTTTCCATTTTAGAAAAAACTCAGCCGTCAAAGGACTTTCACATAAACCACTAAACACTTGCTCTTTTCCAGATTCAATGCGTTTTGCAATTTCAATTTCACCCTCACGTGACAATAGCTCAACATTACCCATTTCACGCAAGTACATACGAACAGGATCATCTGTTCTACCGGCACTTTCTTCAGATTCTTCTTGCGCAGATGAATCATCAAAATTAAAAGCCCCTAAAGAATGATTAAATTCGCCGGTTAAAGGTTGTTCTTCCAATTCATCAGAATCAACAATACTGATCCCTATATCTGAAATCATTGTCATCGTCTCATCAATTTGTTCTGATGTCATTTCAGTTTGAGGAAGCGCTTCATTGAGTTCGTCATAGGAAATATATCCACGCTCTTTACCCATACTGATTAACTTACGAAGTGCTGAATTTGATTTACTTAACTCAATTAAAGGAATATCTGACAGACCCGCTGTTGCTGTCATTTTTAATTCTTTTTTCACTATTTTATTCATTTCCTTCTCTACTCCTCAGTTTAATGGTTTGTAATTCTTTAATTTTTATCCAGTTTTGTTCAGTCATCTCATTTTTTAACAGTTGACCAGCTTGTTTGACTTCCTCATCTAATTTAAGTAGATATTCTAACTGGTTGTAAACCTCTTTCCAACCTAAAAGAACATTTTCAAAATCTTTTTGTTTAATAAAAGGCGCTTTTTGCAAAATATCATCACTGATTATCTGCAAAAATCTTTGTTTTAACCCATCATGATACGCAGCATCTAACAATGCATATTTTGTTTTTTCCCCTTCGTAGGCAAGAAGCCACTCGCTTACATCAGATAAAGCATCACTAAAATTAATATAAAGCATTTCATCCGTTACCTGATTTATTAAATGGGGATGATACACCAAAGTTGCCAGTAAAATTTTTTGAAATACGTCACTTTTATTTTTATTGGCCATAGGCGGTAACATTTTATGGTCTGAACCACTTTTTTGATACGAATTTTTCTTAAAAAATGATTGCCCTAGACTTCTAAAATATGTAAATAGTTTATTTTGAAAATACTCATGATAAGATAATTTTGTATCTTCATTTTGAATTTGAGATAGCAATATAGAGATTTCTTTTCTAAGTGCCGCCTGATCTTCTGGCGTTTTAATGGGTATTTCTTCTATCAAGGCATGCCAAATAACATCGCTTAACGGCTTAAAATTCTTTAAAAGTTCGCCAAAATGTTCAGAATCTCTTTGAACGACACTATCGGGATCTTCACCTTTTGGTAAAAATATAAAATTTAATCGATGATCTGGCGACACATGAACTAACGATTTTTTAGCAGAACGTACTGCAGCTTGATAACCAGCAGCATCGCCATCAAAACATAATAAAGGTGGCACACGATGTCGCCACAGCATTTTGCAATGAAAATCAGTTAAAGCGGTTCCAAGTGGTGCAACGGCTGTTTTAAAACCATGTTGGTGCAAACTGATAACATCTAAATATCCCTCAACAACAATATAACCAGAGTCATTTTCAAGATTTTTAGATGCAAAATTATGTCCATACAAAATATGGCTTTTTGAAAAAGTCGGTGTATCTGAAGAGTTGATATACTTGGGCATCGCATCCCCTAAAGAACGTCCACCAAACGCAATCACCCTATTTTGACGATCAAATATAGGAAACATTAAACGCCCCCGAAAACGATCTATCGGCTTTTTATGATCCTCACTTTTTGATACTAAACCTACTTTTATTAACTCTTCCATTGTATATTTAGATTTAAAAAAATCGATTAAATGTTGATAGCCCTCTGGCACATAACCAATGCGAAATTGTTTTTGCATATCTAAATTAATAGTGCGTTTTTCTAAATAAAGACGCGCATTTTCACCTATAGATTTTTTCAAATTGTCTTGCATCCATTGACAAGCATTCTCTAAAATTTCATACGAACGATCTGCATCAGCTTTTTGTTCGATTGTTTTTTTATAGACATCCCTCTCGGGAACCTGCATACCCACTTGAGAGGCTATACAGTGAACCGCCTCTATAAATGTCAAACCTCTCTTTTTTTCAAGGTAACCATACATGTTACCGCTAGCACCACAACCAAAACAATGATAGAGATTTTTGTCATCACTCACATTAAAAGAGGCACTTTTTTCTTTATGAAATGGACAGAGTCCTATGTATTGATTTGGGCCTTTACGGGTTAATTTAACATCGTCCTTAATAATATCAGATATATTAACACGTGTTGCAAGTTGTTCTAAAAAATGTGAAAAATCAGACATTTGACCGCAATACTTCGCTCATCAGATCAACTAAAATACCTTCTCGTACACCGCGATCAGCAACGCGCATAGTGTCAAGTTTCGTACGGTCATAAATACCGCGCAAAATTGCAGATCCAATCACAACAAGTTCAGTTCGACCACCACCAATACAAGGGTGCTCAAAACGTTGCGCATCAGTCATATTCAAAATTTTCTGCGTCACTTGGTCTAAATCACTTACTAAAAATGAAGCCCCATCAACCGCCGTTCTCTCATAACGCTGCAAATCAAGCGCCATGGCAGCAACGGTTGTAACCGTACCAGAGGAGCCAAGCAACTGAACAAGCCCCTTTTGAATATAGTAATCGATGTCATTGCATTCAAAAAAACCATTAAGTCCTTCTTTAACAGCATCACAAATTTCATTGCACGCTTCTATTGTAAAAGACTTATCGCCGTATTGCTCACTAGATGTCACAACACCACAAGGCAGAGAAATAGATGCTATCACACTAAAAGGAACCGGATAACCCGGGCGCCTTGGTTGACTTCGCCCACCAACTGAAATCCAAGCTATTTCTGTACTGCCACCACCGATATCAAAAACAAGCGCATAGGGTATTTTAGGATTTAAAACAGCAGCACATCCCGTAATAGCAAGGCGGGCTTCTTCTGATGGCGAAATAATATTGATGTCTAAATTGAGTTCCTTCCTAGCCCTATCAATTAAAATTTGAGTATTTGTTGCCCGTCTACACGCTTCTGTCGCAACAGCGCGCACATAACGCACATTATGAAGGTCAATTTTTTGCTTACAAACTTCTAAAGCCTCTAAGGCGCGATCAATCGCATTAATTGACAGTTCATCGCAATCATGAATACCTTCACCCAAACGCACAATTTTTGCCATAGAATCAATAATCCGCCAGCTTTCTTGTCGCGGTCTGGACCTAAAATACATCATCTGGAGAGCGGCAATATTAACACGTGCTATTAATATACGGCAAGAATTTGTTCCAAGATCAATTGCTGCAATCGCAGGTGTGTGAGCTTCACATGTATAATCTTTAATTTCAATTTCTTCGGCAGGTTTCATTAAAACTTCTCTTCCTTACCAATCAGCGTACACAATTTAAAGAAAAAAGAACAGAAAATTCAATAACTAAAAAGGTAATAAATTAATCCCTTTTAGGACCTGCAGTACTGCCTGCTAAAATTCCACCATCCTGTGTTAATTCTGTCCCTGTTACATATTTTGACTCATCTGATGCTAAATAAATAACGGCATAAGCAACATCTTCAGGTTTTCCCATGTGCCCCAAAGGCACGCCACCTGCAATTTGTGCAATAACTTTATTACGCGCTACTTCATCATTGCCAAGCATCGGATCCCAAAGCGATGTCAAAATAGCGCCTGGATGCAAAGAATTACAACGGATATTATATTTATTTTCTGCACAATATAAAGCCACCGTCTTTGTATGATTGCGAACAGCCGCTTTACTGGATGCATAAGCTGCAGCACCCGGTATGCCAACAATTCCTGATCTTGATGACATATTAATAATTGATCCACCATTTTGTTTCATTAATCCAATTGCGTACTTACAGCCTAAAAACACTCCATCCAAGTTCACACTGTGAATTTTATGCCAACTCTCTAGGCTTACATTTTCAGGGTCTTGCGGCCCTAATGCCTCATTAAAACCAATAATGCCTGCATTATTAAATAATATATCTAAACGACCATGTTTTTTCTTAATAATTTCTGCAAGTGCTTTCCACTCAGCATCAGAACTAACATCAAGGTGATAATATTCACCCTTTATTTCCTTAGCAAGCTCTTGACCTTTCTCATCTTGTATATCTGTCACAATAACGTAGGCACCTTCTTTTGCCATCATTTTAGCTGTTTCAGAACCAATACCACAACTGCCACCTGTCACAAGTGCAATTTTATTCTGTAATCTTTTCATACACACCTCTGTTTTTTGCCCTTCTTTTGAGAACGTTCTAAAAGTATTAAGACTCTGCAATAATAATGCACCAATAATAATGCCTGATAATAAAAGAAGAATATAATGAACTTTTTGTTTATTATGAATTTTTCCCTCTAGCTTTAATATCTTTCTTAAATTAATCAAGTCACAATCTCCAATACATTTACAACAGATATGAGAATCTGCTCAGGTTTACCTTGATGTCTGTATACTAATTCTAATAGTATAGGTTAACAGTAAGCAACGTAAAAATAATAATGAAAAAAATATCAACTTTATCGAATGGTCTGCGTATTGCAACAGATTTTATACCGCACGTTGAAACCGTATCACTCGGCGCATGGTTTAATGTTGGATCACGCTATGAAAAACAGAACGTTAATGGCATCTCGCACGTACTAGAACACATGGCTTTTAAAGGCACTAAATCACGATCTGCCCTTCAAATTTCTGAGACAATTGAATCTGTTGGTGGTTATTTAAACGCTTATACATCACGCGAAACAACAGCTTATTATGCGCGCGTTTTAAAAGAGCATGCGCATTTAGCTGTGGATATTTTAGGTGACATCTTACAAAATTCTGTTTTTGCGAAAGAGGAACTAGAAAAAGAGAAAAAAGTTATCTTACAAGAAATAGGTCAGTCACAGGATACACCAGACGACGTTGTTTTTGATTATTTTCAAAGCACATGTTACCCAAATCAGGCTATGGGGCGTTCTATATTAGGGCCAGCTGAAAACGTTATTGGGTTTTCAAATAATCAAGTAAAACAATACATGCATGACCATTACGGTACAAATAATATGGTTTTTGCAGCTGCCGGCAATATTAACCATGATACGCTTGTGCAAATGGTTGAAGACCACTTAAGTGATTTTCCAAAAGGGGAAATATTACCAAAAAGCGACGCAGTGTATGAAGGTGGAGATTACCGCAAACCAAAAGAATTAGAACAAACACATGTTGTGATAGGCTTTAACGGTAAATCGTTAAATGATGATCGTTACTATACACAAATGGTTGCAACAACAATGCTTGGTGGGGGCATGTCGTCACGTTTATTTCAAGAAGTACGTGAAAAACGTGGCCTTGTTTATACAATTTCTGCATTTGCACAAGCAGCAACAGATTCTGGAATATTTGGCATCTACGCAGGAACAGGACCTGAACAAGCAACAGAGTTATTACCTGTTATTGCAGAAGAATTAAAGAAAGCAAAGTCTACATTTACAATAGAGGAACTCGACAGAGCCAAAGCACAAATTAAAGCAAGCTTACTGATGGGGATGGAAAGCACTTCACATAGATGTGAGCGTATGGCAAACCACATGCTATTTTATGGAAAGGTAATAGAACCAAAAACAATTGTTAAAAAAATTGATGCTATGGACTTGGCCGATATACATGACTATATGGAAAATATGCTAAGCTCTACACCGACACTCGCCGCACTGGGCCCCATTCAAAATGTAATGGATTACAACCAATTTAAAAATTTATTTTAGGTGATTTATGGAAGAACAGCGATTAACACAAGAACAATTAAAAAAGGGCGAACACTTATTTAGGCAGTCTTGTGAATTTATGTTAGGCGTGGCTGACTTGCCATCTTTACCTGAAATGAATGCACCCGAAATTGCCTTTGCAGGCCGTTCTAATGTTGGAAAATCAAGTCTTATTAATGCTTTGTTTAATGACAAAACCGTTGCAAGAGTTTCCAATACGCCTGGAAGAACACAGCAACTCAATTTTTTTAACCTTAGCCAAAACGCATTGTATATGGTTGATATGCCTGGTTATGGTTACGCACAAGCACCAAAAGATTTGGTTGCAGAGTGGCAATCACTTATTAAACAATACTTACTAGGGCGCCAAACCTTAGAGCGTGTATATGTTTTAATTGACGCACGGCATGGCATTAAAAAAGTTGATAGTGAGTTCATGAAACTTTTAGATACATCTGCTGTAAGTTATCAGATCATCCTCACAAAGGCCGATAAAATAACGCCCAGTGCGATGACGTATCTTATAAAAGACACAGAAACAATTTTGCAAAAACACGGTGCAGCACATCCAGTTGTTCTTAGCACAAGCTCTGCCAAGAAAAGCGGTCTTGAAGACGTCCGCGCCGAAATTGCTCAATTTTGTGCACAATAATTAATTTTATCAACATGCATTTTGTTTAGATCAAGAAACCGCACTTCAAACTTGAATTATGTTGTTGTAAATAATTTTTGAATCCGTGCCCAAAAATTTTCAAATACAACACACAGACCGCTATTGGATAAAACGTTCGCACTTGTAATAAGCGGGTCTATTAATACATTAATGGCCAGTAACACGGCTAGCATTTCTGGAGAAAAACCAAGAATGCTTTCATATAATGGATACAATACAAACATAGCGGCACCTAACATGGCGGGCATTGCAAAGCGCGCTAGCACATACCAAAATACAAAATAACCCCATTGTGAAAATGATAGCGGCTCCATCCCAAACGTATCCATTAGCACAAAAATAAGGTAGGCGTTAAATAAGCAATCGCCAATTTGTTGAATATTTGTTGTGGCTGGAATAATAGCTTGTGGAAATTTTGGATCTTTAGAATTTTTTGCTGTACAGCTAATGGTTGTTGGCATGGTTGCAAAACTGCTGCCGCTGGTAAAGGCCACAATATAAGCCGGCATGACATTTTTTATACCGTTCAAAGCTTTTTTAATGGTGCCAAGTCCGACAATAAAAATGAGGACGCAATAAATAAGAACACCCAAAAAAGCCAACATGATGGCTTTACCGTAGATCATAAAATTATCAAATACGCCCATATGATAACTGTTAGCAATAAAACCAACAATAAAAAGTGGGATAAGCCGGGTAATGATTTTAGAAAAAAAGAAATCAACTTTACGTTTTAAAAATTTAAGATTTAAGTCAAGCCTGAGTTTTGGCACATACGCCATTAAAAGGCCTAAAATAAGTCCTACTAAAACACCATTTTGACAAGACCAAATCTCTGGCCTGCCCGATGATAATGAAAAATAAGGAGACAAGCATTCTATACAATTTTCTGCAGGCATTTTATCGATAGAAATCAGTGTAAGCTTTGCATATCCATAGGCAAAAATCATGGAAATGGCGTTAGAGAAAAATTCAAAAATACAAATAGAAATAATTAAAAGGGCCGCTTGCTTTTGCATACTATCAAGCATAAATGCAATATTAAAACAGATAAACAAGGGCAGCGCCCAAAGGATAATATCTTTAATGGCAATACTAATTGTATAAAGCGTTTTCAGGTAATGCAGGGGAAGATAGGGCACGCATAAGGCGGTTGTTATAATGCTAAAAAGCAAAATGAAAAACGTCTTATTTTGAATACCCGAACTCTTTTTCATGTTAGGTTACCTTTTCTGTAAATGTATTAGAAAGGTAAATTTAACCCAGCAAGACCACCACTAATTTTGTTCATTTCAATTGATACATGGCTATCAACTTTTGTTTTTGCATCATTAAAGGCAGCCATGATGAGGTCTTCTAAAATATCGACCTCGTCAGCAACCATTAAGCTTTTATCTATTTTAATTGAAACCAAGCTTCCCTTTCCGTTAACAGTTGCCTTCACAATGCCGCCTGCTGCAGAACCCTCTACTTCATAGGCGTCTAATTCTTTTTGCAGTGTGCCCATCTTGCTTTGCATTTCTTGTGCTTGCTTCATCATTTTACCAATATTTTTCATGAGTGCTCCCTATTTTGAATTGATATTTTACTGTCTGGAAATTCTTTCAAGATTGATTGTACCACAGTTTGATTTATAGCGTCTTGATTAAGTTTTGCTTGTTTATCCTGTTCTTGTGCGATCAATGTTTTTTGTCCAGCCTCTGCGGTTATTTCTATGCGCCATTCATGCGCCGTATAATCGTGCAAAAATATTTTTAATGCCTGAATAAAATCAGTCTTTATGCCTTGTATAACACGCAACTGAATAAAGCCTATCTGGAATTCAACAAGGTGAACGTCGTGTCGCAACTGACTGTGTAACATCATTTCTTTTTTAGCTTCTAAAGCGCATAACAAGCTGTCAAAATCATTAATTGCAATTACTGTTTCTTCTGTTTTAACAACCGTTAAGTCAGATTTTGGATTTTTTTTTTCAGCCTTTGTTTCTGTTGTCCCGTCAACATGGTTGTCAATAAGCGTTAAAGGCACCATATAACATAAACGCAGCAGTATCATTTCTAAAGATTGTTTTTGTAGGGGCGATTTTAAAAGTTCTTCATAGCCCTTTAAAAGCACTTGCCAACTTTGAAGCAATACTGAAATTTGTGTTTTTTGTGTCATATCTAGAAAGTGAGCGGTTTCAGTTTCAGACAGTCCAAGGTTCGTTTGAATTTTTTGTGTTTTATAGGTTACCATCGCATAAACAAAATCCATGATATCTTGCAAAACACTGGCAGCGTCCGCTCCACCTTCAAATAGTGTATTTACAACGTGTATTGCCTCTTTTACCTCACCTTTTAACAAGGCTGACAAAAGATCCACCAATAAACCACGATCTGCTTGCCCTAGCATCGCACGGATCAGACTTGCTTCAACGCTTGTAGATTTTTGCGCTTGTGTTAGCGATAAAGCTTGATCCAATAAAGATAGCCCATCTCGCATAGAACCATCTGCAGCACGTGCCAAAACAGAAAGTGCCTGCGGCGTTGCTTTGAAACCCTCTTTTTGTGCAATCAAATCAAGATATTCTATCAGCATTGGCTGATCTATGCGCTTTAAATCAAAACGTTGACATCGCGATATAATGGTATCTGGAATTTTTTTAAGTTCTGTTGTTGCAAAAATAAATTTCACATGTGCTGGTGGCTCTTCCAGTGTTTTTAAAAGCGCATTGAAAGCACTTTTTGATAGCATATGAACTTCGTCGATGATAAATATTTTATAGCGACCCTGAACAGCCTTATAACGCGCAGCATCAATTAGTTCACGCATATCATCCACACTGGTGTGGCTTGCTGCGTCAATTTCTAAAACATCAAGATGGCGATCATTTTGAATAGCTACACATGACTTACAAATACCGCACGGTTCAGATGTCATCATACCCTTACCGTCTTCGCCAATACAATTTAAGGCTTTAGCAACAATTCTAGCGGTTGTTGTTTTACCAATTCCGCGAATACCATGAAATAAAAAAGCATGAGGTATGCGACCGTCAGCAATGCTTTGGCGCAATGATTGTGCCAACAGTTCTTGTCCTTTTAAATCTGACAGTTTTTGTGGGCGATATTTTCGTGCAAGCACACGGTATACAGTATTGTTTTCTGACATAGCTTCAATTATATAAAATCATAGTAGAAAGGGTGACCCAAAAACGATTCGTTACGGCTGCTTCCTTCCGGACCTGACCGGGTTGGCGAGATTTCTGCCCACCCTTCCCATTCACACTATAGCATTTAGGAAGGTTCTGAACAATATTCAAGTTTGTGCTGTGCAAGTTCACTAGATATGAGCGATATTGATGATACCTTTTTACATATAGATTCAACATACGTTCTTTCTTTCATTTACAGGAAAAATATCTTAAAATTAAACTGAATATTAAAAAGAGATACCTATGATAAACCATTCAAAAGTTCTGATTATTGGCTCGGGCCCGGCAGGTTATACAGCTGCTATTTATGCAGCTCGTGCTAATTTAAAGCCAACTTTATTTTTAGGGATACAACCTGGCGGTCAGTTAACAATCACGACAGATGTTGAAAACTATCCTGGATTTGCGAACGCCATTCAAGGGCCCTTTTTAATGGAAGAAATGCATAAACAAGCAGAAAATGTTGGCACCACCATGGTGCGTGACGTTATAAAAAAGGTTGATTTTTCTAAGCGCCCCTTTAAATGTTACACAGCATCCGCAGAATATACAGCTGATACTGTTATTATTTCAACAGGTGC